>DAOUBE010000084.1:0-6493 GCA_034432835.1 Dehalococcoidia bacterium
CTGGACTACAACACCCCAGCCCAGTATCTTACTAAGCACCACCCAGAACTGGTCCCTAAAATAGCCCGACTGTCTCATATGTACTGAACCAGTACAAGCCCATGACATACCTCTTCCGCCGTGGTATTATGTGTGGTACTGTTCCGTAAGGAGGGGGGGAATGGCTGCCCAGCCCGGCCCTCTGGTGGCCTCCACCGCTGTTCGCGGGCTCTCCGCTGGCGCTTTCGTCTCCCTGCTGGCGGCCCGCGCCGTCCTAGTTCTTCTAGCCTTCCGTGTCCCCAGCCCTGCCCCCACTCTGTTCATCGCCTCCATCACCGCTCTCCTGGCCTTCACCGCCCTCTTCTCCGGCGACCTGGTCCTCAAGGGCAAGAGATACCAGGCCAGTCTTATGCTCGCCTTCGCCATCGCCTTCATCGCCATCGTTACAACCATACGGTTCCTCCCGGGGCTGTTCCGGGCCACCTACAACCTGGACGTAGAGGCCCTATTCCCGCCTCTGTGGCCCTACAGCGCCGCAGTTCCCCTCATGCTGTTTCTTCTCCTGGACGTGGCCCTGCCCTCGCGGCGCCAGGGGCGTGTGCCTCTGATTGTCACCGCCCTGCCCGTGCTGGCCAGCATGATGGTCCTGTACTTTGGCTCCAGCTTCATCGCTGGTCTGTCCTACGGCTTCCTGAGGCTGCCCATCCTGATATTCAACGCCCTAACCTCCTGCCTGGCCCTCTCGTCCCTTCTTATAGTGGGGGCGGTCCTGCCCAGAAAGGGGCTGGTGAAAGAGGGAGGCGTCGTCCTTATGGCGGGCGGCTTCCTGTTGGAGGTCATGTCCATCCTGTTTTACCAGACCCTGCCATCCTTCACCGAGATCTTTGAGGGCGCCCTTATGGTGGAGAGGCTCCAGCCCCTGGTCCCCGTACTGGGAGGCACCGTACCCGGCGCCCTCAGCGCCATGGCCGGCGCCTTGCTGTTAATCAAGGCTCTTATGACCTCAGAGCCCGAAGACCTGCCGTCAGTCCAGGGCTCTGTCCCTGCTGAGCCGGAGGCGTGAAAGCGGTCTGGATCGTCGCCTGCAACTCACCGTCTTGGCGAGGAGTACGATGCGGCGGTTGTATGTACTGCTGGTCCTTTTGGCGCTGGCGCCCTTCTTCAGCCTGGCCACAGGCTCGGTGATCTTCTACCGCCTTTTTTACGTTTTGGGGATACTGGTGGTCGCCAGCCTGGCCTGGTCCTTCGCCAACCACTACCGACTGCGGGTCAGCGTTAGACGCACCCACGGCCAGCTCCAGGTGGGCGACACCCTTGAGAGCGACGTGGTCCTGGAGAATCCCACCATCATTCCCAAGCTGATGCTGGAGGTCCGCGAGTTCACCGCCATCCCTGGCGAGCCCGCCAGGACGGTGGTCAACCTTCGGCCCTACAGCACCCTGCGCTGGAAACCCACCTTGGTGCTGCGCAAACGGGGTGTCTTTCCCCTGGGCCACCTGGTGATCACCAGCTCCGATGTCTTCGGGGTTCTCTCCAGGCAGAAGGTACTCCCGGCCTCGGAGGAGGTGGTGGTCTATCCCGCCACCGTGGACCTGCCCTGGTTCTACATCCCCCAGAGGGGCCTGCTCCGAGAGGGGCGGGCCAGGCAGCCCACTCACGTGGTCACCCCCATGGCCTCCAGCGTCCGCGAGTACATACAGGGCGACACCTTCCAGCACATCCACTGGCCCACCACCGCCCGCAAAGGCCGACTCATGGCCAAACAGTTCGACAGCGGTATCGAAAACAGGGCCTGGGTCATCTTAGACCTCCAGAAGGATGTCCAGGCCGGCCAGGGCCTGGACACCACCGAGGAGTACGTGGTGTCTGCTGCCGCCTCCATCATCAGCAAGTTCCAGAGGGAGGGCTGGGCCGTGGGCATGGCAGGCCAGGGCGACCAGTGGTACCTGCTTCCACCCAAAGACCACCCCTCCGCCCAGAAGTCCCTGGACCTGCTGGCCCGGGCCCGGGCGGAAGGCTCCGTATCCCTGGCCTCTCTACTAACGGGCAGCGAGTCCTTTCTTCCGCCGCCCCCCTTCATGCTGGTGGTCATCACCCCCTCCACCCGCGGAGACTGGCCTCCCGCCGTCCGCTCCCTCCAACAGCGGGGGGCCCTGGTCAACGTCGTGTTGGTGGACCCCGCCTCCTTTGGCGGGGCAGAAGGCGCCAGCCATATTGCGCAACAGCTGACTAAGGCTGGCATACTCACCTACCTGGTGCGCCGTGGGGACAACCTGGCTACCGCCCTGGACGCTCGCTCCAACGCCGGGCTGCGGCGGAGGCCCGCCTGAGGTGCCCATGAGGTCGGCAAAACCCGGTGTGATAAGCGATGTGACCACCCGGCTTTCCCAGCCAGGGTGGCGGCCGCTTTGGGCCCAGGGGCGTAGCCGCCAGCGCGCCCTTGGCGGGGCCACGCCCGCATTGACAGACTTGGAGGGAGGTGCCCGTGGCTGAAATCGCTAGGTCCACAGCAGCATCCAAGGCCCCCGAAGGAGAACGGCCAGCCTGGCTCCTCTGGCTCTACCGCGCCCTCCTCCGGGCCGATGTCCTGGACCTGCTGGCCATCCTCGCGGTGCTCCTGGTGGTAGTCAGGTCCGTGGAGGCCGCCCGCTGGGTGCCCATGCCCCCCCTAACCCTTACCGTGCTGCTGGCGGTGCTGGCCTGCTACGCCGTCGCTCGCTCACCCTGGCGAACCTCCTACAAGCACGTGGCGGCTACTCTGGTGGGGGCTCTGGTGGTGTACGTGCAGGTAGCCAGCATAGTGGAAGGCCAGAGCTGGCTGGAACGCTTCGCCACTATGCACCAGCGGCTTTCGGCCTGGGCCAGAGCCATCGTGGAGGAGGACGCCAGTACAGACCTGCTACCCTTCGCCCTTATCCTCACCACCTTTGCGTGGGGCATCTCCTACCTAGCCACCTGGACCATCCTAAAGCGGCTTCCCATCTGGCTGGTGGTGATCCCCAGTGGCCTAGGCCTGGTGGCCAACCTGAGCTGGCTACCCAGCGGCTTCTACGTGTACCTGGTGGCCTACATCGCCGCGGTCATGCTTCTGGCAGCCCACACCCACAACCTCCGCAAGCAGGGCCGGTGGGCCAGGTCGGGCGATAGCCAACCCGTGGGCAATGAATACCTGGTGGCCCTGGCCCACGCCTTCTGGATCGGCGCCCTGGTGCTGGCTATAGCCGTGGCCCTTCCAGCCCGTGGCTGGACCAATACGGTGGTCAAAGAGATCTCCACCTTCATACACCGCCCCATCGAGACCCTACGCATTGAGCTCAGCCGCGCCTTCTCCATTCCGGCCAAGACCCCTTCATCTCTGCGCTTCTTCGGCTCCGTACTGCCCTTGCAGCGCCAGGTCCCTTTGGGCGAGGACCCCATCTTTATGACTCGTGAGAAGGTCTCCACCTACTGGCCCATTAAAGCCTACTCCGACTACACCTCTACCGCATGGAAAGTGGAGGAGACCCAGTTCAACACCCTGGAGGGCGTCACCTCCGTCGGAGCCCTGGACATAGAGGAGCTGGTAGCCGCGGGCAACCTGACCCTGGTGGGCGTGGATGTGCTGGTGGACACCCCTTACATGTTCCTCCCCCACGGCGTCCTCACCCTGAACCGTGAGGCCCGCGCCGAGGTGCACGAGATCAAGGCCTTCCACTTGGACGTGGCCCAGCCGGAGCGCTCTGAGGACCTCCCTCCAGAGCTGGCCCAATGGCTCCAGCGCCTGTCCGCCGATCCCCAGTCTTCCAGCGTCCTCCGTGACTTCGCCAACGACCCCTCCACCTTCGTGATCGTCACGGGGGCGGAGGTCAGGCGGGCCTCGGGCCAGGAGGTCTCGGTACCCATCGGTCCCGCTGGAGGGCAGTACCTTCAGCCTGTTATAGACGAACTGGACAATGGCGCCCAGCTTCTTTCTCTGGACGTCCGACGCATCGGTCCAACCCGCCCCGACTATCTCTCTATACGTCCCAAGAACTGGATGCGCTCCGGCGAGTTCTACAGCTTCGAAGCAGACCTGGTAGCTCCCAGCGAGGCCATCCTGCGCCTGGAAGGCCCCAGCTACCCCGCCTGGGTCCGCGACCACTACCTGGACCTGCCCCCCGACCTGCCCCAGAGGGTGAGGGACCTGGCCCTGGAAATAACCAGGGACGCCCCCACTACCTACGATAAAGCCGTGGCCATTGAGAATTACCTGCGGGAAAACTATCAGTACGACCTTTATCCCCCACCCCTGGAGTTCGGTGAGGACGGGGTGGACAAGTTTCTCTTCGAAAGCAAGAGAGGGTACAGCGATTACTTCGCCTCGGCCATGGCCGTCATGTTGCGGACCCTGGGTATACCCAGCCGCGTGGCCGTGGGCTACACCTCCGGCCAGTTGGACGAGGAGACCAACGCCTACGTGATACGAGACAAGGACAGCCACACCTGGCCCGAGGTCTTCTTCACCAACGTAGGCTGGGTGGAGTTCGAGCCCTCGCCCATCCACCCCAAGCGGCCCCGGTCCGACGCCCCCGCCACCGGTTTGGACATCCTTGTCCCAGGGCCCACTGAATCGGTACCTCCGGCGGAGGAGCAGCCCCCCGCCCCCGAAGAGAAAAGGGAGGTCCCCGTCCCCGGCCGGCTGCCCGGGGGCCGCGGCCTGTTCCCAGCGCCCCTTCTGGAGTTTGGCACCCCCCTGGGAAGGGACGGGCTGGTCTTCGCCATCGTCCTGGCGGTGCTCAGCGCCGGGGTATGGCTCCTGTGGAGACAGCAGTTCCTGGTCCTCCGCAACGCCGACGATGCCTACCTCCAGCTTCAGCGCATCTCCGCCTTCCTGGGCCTGAAGGTCCCCAGCTCTCAGACGCCCTATGAGTTCGCAGCCATGCTCAGCAAACTAGTCCCCCAGGTGGAAAAAGATGTGGCCCTAATCTGCAACGGCTTCGTCAGGCGCACCTACGGGCGCAAGCGTCTCTCCCTACAGGAGCGGTTCCGCGTGTCCAGGGCCTGGCGGAGGGTGCGCAACAGCTTGCTGCGGGAGCTGGCCCAGCACAGGGATGTGCAGCCGCAACCCCAGTACCCGCCCACGCCTTCAACCCACAGGTGGCCCGCGCTCCCCGCACGGTGATGTAGCCAGGGCCGTCCACCCAGGGCCGACAATGCCAGACCCCTGATTCCCAGGGTGCCAGAAGTGCGCTCAAAGAAGGGAAACGACACCCAGGCCAAGGCGAGGCCGGATGGAGCACCGAAGGGGAACTGAGTCCCCTTTGGATAACCGGGGTGCCCCCGAAACACATCCAGGGCGGGTGGGTCGAACACAACCCGCCTTGGGCACCCAAAGATAAGGGTCCAGGGCTCGCCCTGCCAGGGCGGTGGGAAGACCGGCAGCCCACCATAGAAGAGCGTTTAAGGAGGGCCGTCATGGCCATGGTGATAGTGGACACCCACCCCCACATCTACTCCGAGGACGAGGGGCGCTACCCGCTCATCGACAAGCCCTACCGGCCCCCGGCCGGTACCGGCACCGTAGGCCACCTGCGCCGCGAGATGCAGGCCAACGGCGTTTCCAAGGCCGTGGTCATCCAGACCAGTACATTCTACCGGTGGGACAACCGCTTCATCCGCGACACCGTCCAGGCCAACCCCGACTGGTGCACCGGCGTAGTCACCCTCAACCCGGAAGACCCCCACAGTCCCGACCTGCTCTACGCCCTGGTCAAGAAGTACGGCGTCCGTGGCCTGCGCAGCATCACCACCTCGGACAGGCGCTACGACCATCCAGGCGTCCGCGCCCTGTGGAGCGAAGCCCAGAGCCTGGGCATCGTCGTCAACTCCCTTATAAACCTGGAGCAGGCCGACGAGCTGGCCCGCCTCCTGGAGGCCTTCCCCGACCTGCCCGTGGTGCTGGACCACTGCCTGAACCTGGCTGCTGGAGATCGCTTCCAGGCCATCCTGAGGAAGGTCCTGGAGTTGGCCCGCTATCCCAACCTTCACGCCAAGCTCACCTTCATCCCCACGGGCTCCGCCCAGCCCTACCCCTGCCGCGACATGTTTGACCCCTGCAAACGTATCATCGAGGCCTACGGGCCCGACCGCTGCGTTTGGGGCAGTGACTTTCCCTGCGAGCTCTGGTGTCCCAAAGTCACCTACACCCAGCACCTGGGCATCTTCACCCACGAGCTGGGCCTTTCCCAGTCCGAGAAGGAGGCCATACTGGGCCAGACGGCCCTGCGCCTCTGGTTCAGCCCGCGCTGAGACCGGCTGCTCGGCGAAAGAGGCCCTTGGCGGCAATGACCTCCGGCTCACAATGACTCTTTATCTCCTGACCCCTGAGGTCCCCCTTCTAAAGGGTACGGAGGTATGGCAGCACCCAGCTCAAGCCAACAGAACCCCACCCCCCTCTCCCTGAAAAAGTTCAGATAGATATGAGACAGTAGGCGTGGAAAAGTAGAAGCAGAAGGGGCCACACTTCTGGGTGAGAATAGACCAGAAAGGAGGTGGC
>DAOUBE010000085.1:0-1996 GCA_034432835.1 Dehalococcoidia bacterium
CAGGGGCTGGTACAATGTTAACATAAAGTGCGGGGAGGGGCGGTATGGAGAGACAGGAGGTGACCTCTACGAACTTGAAATCGGTGGGGTACGACCCGTCGCTGCAGATGCTGGAGATCGAGTTCCAGGACGGGAGCGTGTACCGGTATTTTGGGGTGCCGGAGGAGGAGCACCGGGGGCTGATGGAGGCGGAGTCCAAAGGGCGGTACTTCATATACAACATTCGTGACCGGTACCGGTACGAGAAGGTGGGATAAGACAGGCCCTGTAGTTGGGAACAGGGGGATGCCTGGAAAGGCAAGGGCGAAGCCATCCAACGGTGCATACAGGGCCACCTGGAGCGGCCCCAGATGTAGGAGGATGTTCCTGCTGTGGCCTGCCACAGAACAGGTATGGGCAGAGGACCCGTGGGAGGGTAATGCGCTACTAGTGTAGGTATGCGCATTGACAGGAGACTTTACATCTAGGTGCAGTCCCAACTGGCGCCGCCCTCCCTATTGGCACCCCTGCCTCAGGGATGGGTAGCCCGGCCAGGAGTGGGCGGTCTCCGGGTTGGGGTCCGCGGCCACGGTGGCCACCGGTTCGGTGTGGTAAACCAAGCCGCCCAGATGGGAGCAGCCCACGACGTGATAGTAGTAGCGCTGGCCGTCCACCACGGCCACGTCCCAGTAGAAGATGGTATCCTCCTCCAGGACGACATGCCCCTCGGAGGGCATGATGGGCCTGGGCGTGTCGTCGGCCAGCCACTGGCCGTCGGGGGTGAGCACGGCGATGGTGCGCCAAGGGCCGGAGGGGCTTTGGGACCGCTGGACCAGGAAGAACTCCGGCCGCTGGGATGGCCATCCCTGGTAGAGGTAGAGCTGGGGCGGCACCCGCCACGAGACGATGGTGCTGAGGGCATCGTAGGATCCCTGGGAGCCACTGACGGCGGAGGCTGTCATGGAGTCCCAGGAGGGTACCTGGGGGAGCTGGTTCAGGGGGAGGGGCTCGTTGGTGTAGGCGGTGCCCACTAGCAGGTCTGTCACATAGTCTATGAGGACGGTGGCATACCGCTGCCTCCTGATGCCTCGGCCTGGCCCCGGGCCTGCACCACCCACACCGGGGAGAGGGGGTGGGGAAGCTTGCGGGAGGCCACGAGGGTTGCCGGGAAGCGAGAGGTGTAGGCCTCTACGGTGGTCACCAGTGTATCCAGAGCCGAGGCCGACTGGAAGGTGTCTGCCTGCCGGGCCGGGTCCATGAGCCACTGGGTAGCCTTCTTCACCGCCCCATCCCTTTCTAGCTGGCTGTGCCCGTAAAGCGTCCCTTGGACCAGCATGTGGAAGGATGGCATCCTGTCCCACAGGGCTGTGTAAAGCCGGGCTAGTCGGTCAGAGCCGTCTATCCCTCGCAGTGCCAGCAACAGGTCCGGCTGGATGCGAAGGACGGTAGGAAAGGTGTCGGCAGTGAAATCGCAGTAAAGGCAGAAGATTTCCTGGAGTCGGTCGAAGCCCGGGGGTCTGTCGAACTGAAAGAGCCAGACGCGGTCGTAGCCGTCCACGCTGAGCCTGGCTATCTGCGCACCCTGGGCCATCCCACGGCGGACGGCGTAGTCATCTTCGTCAAGAGGGAGAGGCTCCACTGGAAGTCCGGCCTCTCGCAGCCATGTTATGGCATCCTGGATGGTATAAGCCGAGGGGGTGGGTGTTGGGCTGGGCGTGGGGGTGGGGGCCTGGCCGGCGCAGGCGGCCAAGAGCAGGGAAGCGAACAGGACGGCAAACGGGGTCTTCATTCGGGGCGCTCCTCCCGTGAGTACGGTTTATAGAGATGATACGCTGCCCGAGGGCGAACCGTTCCCGCCAGGGGTACAGGGGCGAGGGCTATAGGGGCAAGGCTGGCCGCGCCAAAGTGTCCGCGGCCAGCCTGAAAAAGTTCAGATAGATATGAGACAGTAGGCGTGGAAAAGTAGAAGCAGAAGGGGCCACACTTCTGGGTGAGAATAGACCAGAAAGGAGGTGGC
>DAOUBE010000086.1:0-1677 GCA_034432835.1 Dehalococcoidia bacterium
GCCACCTCCTTTCTGGTCTATTCTCACCCAGAAGTGTGGCCCCTTCTGCTTCTACTTTTCCACGCCTACTGTCTCATATCTATCTGAACTTTTTCAGCCAAGGGAGGAAGGCCCTGGGGAAGCATCCAGAGTCTGGAAAGGTGGCCGGTGATGGAACCCTTTCGCCGGAAAATCCGTCTTATTTGTTGAAACGCCTCTGCTGCCGCAGGCAGTGCACGAGGTGCGGGCCCTGCAGGGCCAATATAGCTGGAGTCAGCTAACGACCTGGTACGACTGCTACTGGCAGCAGGGGCGGTCAGTTTCTGATGTCACCATGGGCGATGTGGATGAGGCAAAGAACCGTCTTACCTTCGGGGTGATGGATGAGGGCCAGGTAGCTCTGGTGGAGCAGGAGTTGGCGGCCCTGGGCATCCCCAGGGAGGCAGTGAACATCGAGGTTACAGGCCCGATTATGCCTCTGACCGGGATTGGCAATGAAGACCCACTGATGGTGAGCAACCAGGAGTCAGGAGCATCGAGTGGCTTTCCCTCTGGGGTCTCGGCTGGCCAGTTGGGGGCTATAGTGGGCGGTTCGGCTGCTGGACTGGCCCTGACAGGACTGGTGGGCGCCTTGGGGTGGAGGTGGTGGGCCAGACGGCAGGTGGCGGCGTAGGCCAGGGATCCCTCCTTGGTGCGGAAGGGCGGCCGTGAGGCTGCCCTTCTTCTTTTTCATCACCTAAGCCCTCAGCCACGGGCGGCTGACCTTACCGTCCGTAGCTCAGGCGCTCGGCCAGGTGCTCCGGCAGGCCAGCCCGCCGGACCTTCTCCTGGGTGGTCTCAACGTCGTAGGCCACCCGCCGGTGGAGCAGTGTCCCCGCCTGGCTGTCGTACAGGGCGTAGCTGGCGCGGGGGTCGCCGTCCCTGGGCTGGCCCACGCCTCCAGGGTTGATGATAAGGCGCTGAATGTCCAGCCTCAGGGCTTTCCCCTCGGGGAGCCGGGCGAAGCGGGGGCCGCCCTCCGTCTCCACACACACACAAAGGGGATGTGGGAGTGGACCCACCAGGCAGAAGGGCGACTCCAGCCTCTGGAAAGTGGCCTGGGCCGCCTCTGGGGAGAGCAGGTACTCCCATAGGGGCTCTCGCAGGCTGCCGTGGACCAGGGTGAACCTGTCCTTCTGGGCCACCTCGGGCAGGGAGGCCAGGAACTGGATGTGGGTGGTGCCGAGCTGCTGGGTGGTCCAGCGCACGGCTTCGGCAGCCAGGGGGTTGAAATAGTGCAGGTCCATCATACCCACCGCCGCCCTATCGTGGTTGCCCGCCACGGCCACAAAGGTATGCTGCCTTAAGAGCTGGATGCAGGCCACGGGGTCGGGGCCGTAGCCCACTAGATCGCCCAAACACCAGATTTCGTCGAATCCTCCCTGGGCCTGGCTGTCCTCCAGCACAGCCTGGAAGGCTTCCAGGTTGGAGTGAATATCGCCCACAATCAGTGCCCTCAACCTTCTGATCCCCGGACAGGACTCGTTATATTCTACAAGATAGCCAACGTTGGTGCGGTGCGCCATCTTCGGAGGCGCAGGTGTTGCCACTCCTCACCGTGCCTGAAAAAGTTCAGATAGATATGAGACAGTAGGCGTGGAAAAGTAGAAGCAGAAGGGGCCACACTTCTGGGTGAGAATAGACCAGAAAGGAGGTGGC
>DAOUBE010000087.1:0-8839 GCA_034432835.1 Dehalococcoidia bacterium
ATGCTTCCTTGTCTGACCCACCCACCCCCCTCGATGCGTTCTTGGGGGCACCCCGAATCCCCGGCAGGGGACAGAGTCACCTGCACCCCTGGCCTCACCCCCAACCCCCTCTCCACCAGGGCAAGCTCTGGACCCGCGCCCGATGGTGCCGCTCCACCTTCCCCTTGGAGCACAGCAGCCAAACTATGGGCGGGAGGGGCACCCTGCTGCTGGGTTAGCCCTGTTTATGGGCGGATGACAGTCCCATCGGCGCGGCGGACCATGAAGGCAGAGCGGTTGAAGTGGTCCGGGGCGATGGGGAACTTGGCGGCCAGCTTCTCGTCTATATCTATGCCTAGGCCCGGCTTGTCGTTGGGCCACATGTAGCCGTCCCTCACCTCGGGCAAGCCCGGGAACACCTCCCTGGCCCTGTCACCAAAGATGGCGTACTCCTGGATGCCGAAGTTGTAGCAGGCCAGGTCCAGCATCAGGTTGGCGGCGTGGCCCACGGGCGAGGTGTCTCCCGGCCCATGCCAGGCGGTACGCACGTTGAAGAACTCGGCCAGGGCCGCCACCTTGCGTGCCTGGGTCAGGCCACCTATCTGGGAGACGTGAATGCGGATGAAGTCGATCAACCGGTCCTTGATCATGGGCACATACTCGTGGGGGTTATTGTACAGCTCCCCCATGGCCAGGGGTATGCTGCTCTGGGACCGGACGATGCGGAAATACTCGTTGTCCTCGGGCGCGAACAGGTCCTCTAGGAAGAACAGGCGGTACTTCTCCAGCTCCTTGGCCAGCCAGACCCCCTGGATGGGTGGGATGCGCTCGTGGACATCATGCAATAGCTCCACCTCGAAGCCCAAGTTGGACCGCAGGTGCTCGAACAGCCTCACTGTTGTACGGACGTAGGGGCTGGGCTCGAACACATCGGGGTGGGAGGTGATGATCTTGGGGGCGACGCCGGTGGCCTTCTTGTCCGTCCTGCTCCGGGAGCCGTAGCTGCTGTAGCCGGGGACGGCCATCTGGACACGGATATAGTGGAACCCCTGCTCCATGAAAGCCCTTACCTTCTCCTCCACCTCCTCGGGGCTGCTGCCCGAGGCGTGGACATAGACGGCCGCCGCCTCCCGACACTTGCCTCCCAGGAGCTGATAGACAGGCATACCTGCGCGCTTGCCCTTGATGTCCCACAGGGCTTGGTCCACGCCACTCATGGCATTGTTCAGGACTGGCCCGTTGCGCCAGTAGGAGCTGACGTAGGAAAGCTGGTAGATGTCCTCGATATTGTCTGGGTCCTTGCCCACCAGCAGCGGCTTCAGGTAGTCCCGGACGGCTACCGCCACGGCCTCGGCCCGCCAGGCGAAGGTGGCGCAGCCCACGCCGTACAGCTCCGGCTCGTTGGTTTCTACCTTGACGATGATGAGAGGGATGCCCTCTGGTGCCGTGAGAATAGGCCGTATGTCCCGTATCTTCAGCTTTGACATGCTTCTCCTCTTTGCAGCCCTGGTCTCAGACACTGGGCAAGCGTTGAAGAGGGTACTCCCGCACCCGGGGGTTGTCAAGGAAAGGGGCCGCGGGGCCTAACGCTTGCCGGCCAGGTAGTCCGCCACCTGGGCGGTATCCACCTGCCAGGTGGTCATGGTCTTGTAAAGGCGGAAGCCCATGTCATGGTTAATCTTCAACATAGAGGTGTTGGACCTGGCGTTGAAGGTCTGGATCCTCCGCACCTTGGGCCGGTCCCGCACCACCTTCTGGAACATGGTGGCCTTGAGCCAGCGGCCCAGGCCACGGCCCCGGAACTTGGGAATCACCACGGTGTCACCCTGCCAGATCATCTCTGGCCGGTGGGCATCCCAGAACACCTCAGTGTAGCCGGCCACCTCCCCCGACGCCGTCTCATGGGCGAAGAGGGCCCAGCGCTCCGTCTTGCGCTGTGCCAGCCAGAACTCGCTCTGGCGAATCTGCTCCAGGGTGAGCACCGTGTCCTGCACCTCCAGGCTGTCCCTAGGCGCCGTGTTCATGGCCCTTTGCACGGACAGGTACGCCTCCACCTGGCTGGTGCCGAAGGGACCCTCCCACGGCCTCAGCTCAAAGCCCCACACCGGCTCCAACCAGCGCCGCATTAGGTCCAGGTCCACCGTGGCCATGTCCAGGTGGTTGACATCGATGGTGGTACCCCACCGGGCACCCAGCCGCCTGGCGAAGGCCTCGCCCGCCGGCACGAAAGAGTTGCTTCTGACCAACAGGAGCTCGCGGCCCTCCCTTTTGGCGGTTTCTACCACCGGTGCCAGGAGTGCCCTGGCCACACCCCTCAGCCGCATCTCCGGCAGTACGTAGATGTCAACGGAGGCCAGGTGGCGGTTACCGCCCACGCGCTGAACATCCAGCCGGGCAGCGCCCACCACGGCCACGTCGCTGGGGCGCCGGGCCAGCCACCGAAAGGAGCTTCGCCAAGGATGGGTAAGATGGATGTCCAGGGCTGTGCTCTCCTTGGGAATAGGCGGCAGGCCGGGCCACTCCTCCATCTCCCGCCGGTTCTCGAATATATTCAGGGCGGTGAGGTCGGCTTCAGTGAAAGAGGCACGGTCAACAGTCTCTATGCTAACCGGTAAAACAGCCATGGCCTGGACCCTCCACAGGCACAGAATAGGGATCAGAGAAGGCCGGGGGCCCTCCATGAGGTGGATGCTCAGGCGCGGTCACTCTTCCCCCAGCTCCTCCGGCTCATTGGGGCCGACCTCATAGAGGCCGGCGCCGCGGCGGCGTCCCCAGGGAGTGGCCATGCCCTCCCGCGACGGCCTCTCCACGGCGAACCGCTCCAGCTTCTCCTCGTCGAAGGTGATGCCCAGGCCGGGCGAGTCTCCCAGCACAATCCAGCCGTCCTCTATGTGGTTGTCCACGGAAAACACGGCCTCGCGGCCTGCCGCCACCACCTCCATCATTATGTGGTTGGGCAGGGCCGCCGCCAGGTGGGCCATATAGTTCCCGGGGCAGTTCATCAGGGAGACCGGCAGTTCGAAGCCGTAGGCCATGTCGGCCACCAGCATAGCGCCAGTGATGCCCGAGGTGCCAGCACCCACCTGCACGATGTCCACCGCCTGGTTGGCGATGAGGGGCATGAAGTCGCTGATGTCATCTAGGTTCTCGCCCGTGGCCACGGCAGCCTTGATGGACTCGGAGACCTTACGCAGGCCCCGGTAGTCCCAGCGGCGCGCTGGTTCCTCTGCCCACGTGATGTCGAAGTGCTCCTCGTAAGCCCGTATGTGGCGAATGGCCTGCTTGGGGGACCAGTACTCGTTGGAGTCCACCAGGAGCACGGGCTTCTTGCCCGACTTGGCCAGGGCGTCCCGCATGATGCCGATGCGGCGGATGTCCGTCTCTTCGTCCAGGCCCACCTTGAGCTTACCCGCAGAGATACCCTTGGCCGCCATGCTTTCGTAGAAAGCGCGCAGCTCGCCGTCGGAGAGGGGCATATCGATGCCGCTGGCGTAGGCCTTGACCCGGCGGGTGGAGGCGCCCAGGGTCTTCCACAAGGGCTCGTTGTTCAGCTTGGCCTTGAGGTCCCACAGCCCCACGTCTATGCAGGAGAGGGCATCGTTGACCACGCCGCGGTTCCCGCCCTTAAACACGAAGTCAACCATGCGCTTCCACAGGCCGCGGACGCCCCGGGGGTCCCGGCCCACGATCAGGGGCTCCAGGGAGTGTATGGCCTGTTTAGCACCGGGGCTACCCAGGGAGACACCGGTGACCCCCTCATCGGTATCAATGAAGAGGGCCAAGCCCGCCGCCTTCTTGCGGCCCTGGGGGGAGTTGGCGTCGCCCAGCTTCCGAACCATGTCAAACTCGTAGATCTTGGTCCTGAAGCCCGTTACCTTCACGGCTGCTCCTTTCTGCCCTAAGTGGCCCGACACTCTGTTATGTCAGCGCCCACTGGGCAGTAACAGCCTAGAGGCAGGCGGTAACGGTGTCAACTAGCCTTAGGGGGTGTGCTGCTGCCATTCTGGGACTGGGAGTCCGCATGTCATCGCGAGAAGAGGGCGTTGGGAACAAGGACGTAGGGAGAAGGGCATTCCCAGGGTAGTAGGACTGTACCTCCCGCTAGGGTACGAGGAGACCCTCACCAGGGCATGCCGAAGGCGGGTGGGATAGCCAACAACCCAACTGGTTGTCCGAAAGCGGGGTCCGGGGCTAGGTCTGGCTACGAGCCGCTGCTGACCACCTGGAGCTGTCCGGAGACAACCTGGGGCTGGACAGGCTGCCCGCTGTCGTCGTCCATGGCCATGAGTGACAGCTTGAGGGTGGTGGTGCCAGGCTGGTTGCCTTTGACGTAGAGGGTTGCCAGCTTGATGGCCGTTGAGCCCACCGGGATGACATCCCGCACATCCGCGGCACGAATGCGCACGCTGCGGCCATCGGGGAGGATGTTGGGATCGGTCAGGCCAAAGTCGGCCAGGGCGGTACCGACAAACTGGCCCACCTGGGTGTTGTCCAGCTCCACCAGGATATCAAATCCCGACATGCCCTCCGCCGCGCTGGTGAGCACCAGGTCCACCGCCGTGGACCCTCCCACCGGCACCACGCCGTCGGTTATCACCAGGGTCTGCCCGGGGAATTTGGCCACCAGGTCCGATAGGGTAACGGTAGGGGTCGGGGTGGAGGAGAGGGCGGGAGTTGCGGTGGGGGTCGGGGTCTCCGACTTAGGAGTCGCCATGGTGGGAGTAGGGGTGGGAGTGCCTATGGGACCGCCCGACTGCCCTGCCGGGGGGCGAGTGCACAGGACCATGGACAGCACCAGGATGCCAGAGGCAACGGCCAGAGGCCAGCGCCGGAGAGTGAACCGGCTGAGGGCAGTAAGCTGAGTCATAGGACCTTCTCCAGTAATATCGAGTTCACCCGGGTGTGAAAGGCACTGGAAGACCTCAGAGGACAAGGGGCCAAAGAAAGGACCAGCGGCCATGAAAGAGGCAGGACTTCAGTCCCAGGGGAAAGTAAACAGCCTGGGGCAGCGTTTATGGGGAAAACTGCCGGAAAAAGCCCTTCAGCAGTATTTTTCCCCACCAACCCCATCACAACACCTCATAGGTCCGATAAGAGAGACCAAAGCGAAAGAACCTACCATGGCTAATTATAGTAGGGTGACCGCCGGTCCTGCGACCCAATCCAGCCCCTGTTTTTGCTGACTTTTTGCCCCTTGGTCTCATTGTGGGGGATGAAGATGGTACTGGCAATAGTACTTTTAGTGCCCGTGAAAATCAATAATAAGTGCTAGAGCAGGGGGTACCAGGTATTGAAACGCCGTCCAGGGCCCCTGGGACGAACTGATTCTTCCTGGCCGCCCCCAGTGGCAGCTCCACCTTGCCAGAGCTTTAGAGCACGGCGGCAGGCCTTGGGGGTGGAGCAAGGGGCCAGCTATCCGGGGCCCGGCATCTTTACAACGGACGCCCCCAACGGGAGAATAGATGAAGGATGGGGCTGTAGCTCAGAGGGAGAGCACCTGCTTTGCACGCAGGGGGTCAGGGGTTCAAGTCCCCTCAGCTCCACTTTTGCCATACTTTTGCTAAACAACTGCAAGCATCGACAGAGACAAAGTGTAGCATGAACGACGAAACCATTGCTCAGTTCCTTGCCGAAATAGACAAGTATCCTCAGATGTGGGACTCGATTGAGGCCAGGGCCGTGTTTGCTGAGAAGCAGGAAGTTCACTACTTGCTGGGACTCTATTGCACCTTCTCCTACGGCCTTCTCCCTCAAAAAGACGTTCTCTTTGAGTCGCCAAGCCTCGCCATCGTCAAGGAGATTTACCCGTTCTCGCAGCTACGAGGGTTACTGGAAGGCCTGCAATCAGGAGAAGTTCCGTTGGCCGCTCGGACCGTGAAGGTGGATGGTTTCAGCCAGTTCGGAGTGAACTCTTGGGCTGGAGGTGGCCAAGGCTGGATCAATACTGCCTATCCCTATGTGCTGCTGCATTCCACTGGCAAGTCAGTCCGGGAGGTGGTTAGCGAGGATCATATTACCAAGCAGCTCCTCGCTTACGGCTATCGGGACATCTATAGCCTCGCTCAGGAAAAGGTAGGCTTCCAGGTGGGCGGGGCGTATTCAACCCAGATACGGGTCATCGCGCCTGTTTTCTTCGAGGCGAGCGCGGCTTTCGTGGGGGACAATCTTCGGCTGGCGTTACGATGTTGGCCTTCAATCGAAGTCGCTGACTTGTCCGCAAGCTACGAAGTGGTGGTCAACCGGCTTGGGAAGCGAGAGACTCAGCGAGGCAAAGCGAACCTTTCCGACTCCACACGTAGCGAAGAGGAGGTGGGGTATTCTCTGGTCAAGCAACTGAACCTCCCGCCTGAGGTGGAGTCTGCAATGGTTTGGGTGTTCCACAAGACCAGGTCGGAACCCATGTACGCCTTGCATGTGACCAAGGCTCGACGCTTCGTTCAAATCCGGCTTGGGGAGCTACTAGCCTTATCCTAACGAGGCAATCCGGTGGGCAAGTGCAGGATGCGCCCAAAATCCTGCGCGACTCCCTTGGGCTGGACAATCAAGTGAAGGATGTAGGCCGACTTGAGGTGGCTGTTCATGCATTGCTCGGGTGCGCTGGCCTCGTCTGCATCTTCAGCGGGCGCGAATGGGGGATTCAGGGCATTGATACCATTGCCTTCCCACCAGGAATGAACAAGGTGTTGGCAATCAGTGTCACGAGCACGAACAACATCGGCGAGAAGATAAGGACCATGCTCCCGCCGATCAACAGGCTGAGGAAAGAGATGCCCGACCTCCCTATCTCACCAACGATAGTAGCTCCCATAGAGCCGGGAGACGTTGTTAGCTCGGACCAAGAGGATGCCAATACTCATGGAGTCCAACTCGTTCTCCGCCCTCAGCTTGAAGAATTGCTTGAGGCGGTCATGAATATGCCACAACCCAGATTCGCCGAGAGGGTCGACGCACTCTTCGGAAGTCCTGATAAGCCTTCGATACTATAAGAAAGGTTGCCTCCTTGGTCGCGGCAACCCGTCTTGGGAAGGGATTAGAGACAAGCCTAAAGGTCAAGGTAAAGGTTCTTAATACCGTCCACGCAGCTCCACCAGCATGGTAATACTATTACCGATCTGGCATCCTTATTGCCAAAGTTTAGTTTCAGATTTTTAGCCCTCTTGCCTGTTCAATAACTTCCATCGTGAAAACAGGGTAATAACGTTGCCATTTTACTGGCGGCAGACCTTAGAGGAAAAGGTAGCTTTATGGGTCGAGTAAATTACTTGCCCCTAAGTATTGTGTACTTGCCTGACATTCACAATAGGGCTTGCTAGCTGCTTATTGAATGCAAGAACAGACTCGTGCCGGTTAGCAACTATAGGAAACACAAGAGATTCTCAAGTTTGTGAGATATTTGCTGGGTACGGACATCTACCGAATGTGGCTGAGCATTATTTTATCTTGCATCGTTGCCCTGGCTTTCATATTAACTGGTTGCTCTAACAGCCACACGTCCTCAGAGCAAACTCTTCCACCGCCAGCTCTAACCACAACCTCCAGCACGTTGACACCCGTTGATTCGCCGGTGCTGCCGTCCCGTGGCTTTTTTATGGGGCTCATACCAACTCCCGAACAGGGTGAATCCTTTGAGAACGCCTACAGAAAAGCCTCTAGTTACGCTGAATTTGTTCCGGTATGGGGTCGCCCGACGCCTTTCTATAGTCTTTCAGAAGAGCTATCAGGTGATTGGGGTAGGACATTTGTAGAGCAGTATATCCGCGGCAATGGCATGTTCCCCATGATACACATGTCTTTCATCGGACCAAATTTGACGCTTATCATTCCTCCGGGGATGTCTGGGGCTACTCTGGAAAACCAGGAATGGCGGCAGTCCTATAAGCAAGCGGCTATTGATATTGTCCGGGCATCCCGGCCCTTATATTTATCCCTCGGCAACGAGGTCAACCGCTGGTATGAGAAGTATGGCGCAAATGAGGGCGAACCTAACGGCTTTCAGAACTATGTGAGTCTGTACAATGAAATATACGATGCGGTGAAGCAACTATCACCAGAGACGAAGGTATTTTGCACCTTCGCCCGTGAAATTGTGGCGGAGAACCGCGAGGCAGCCCTTAAAGTTCTAAGCATGTTTGACCCGAACAGAATGGATATTCTAGTGTTCACCAGCTATCCCTACGCGGTGCAAGGGATAAAAAGACCGGCAGACATCCCCGACGACTACTTTGGCAAAGCCTTACAGTATATGCCGGGTAAGCCTCTTGGATTGAGCGAAGCCGGCTGGTCAGCTTTGGAAGCCTTTGGCGGTGAGAAATCTCAAGCGGAATTCCTCACTCAGTTAGCGGGACGCCTTACTATTGACCAAGGAATCACCCTTCAGTTCCTGGGCTGGCCATGGCTTTCTGCTTTGGATGATAACGATTCAATAGCGCTCATCAAGAGGGACGGCACAGAAAGACAGGCATTGGCTGAGTGGCAAAGACTCTTCTCGCGAAACTGAGGACGAAGAAGGCTATTAGACTTTTAAGTTTAAGGTCGATGTAAAACCAACAACGGCTGCACCACCGGTATCAATTGTTTCTTTTCAAAAAAAGTTCGGGAACTGTCCCGTAAGGGGTCTGGTTGCCCAGAATGAACGCAACATAAGCTGCAAGCGGTAAAACCCTTAACGGACGCTGGAAACATCCTTGAGATTCCGCACAAAGGAAGGATACAAAGCGTAATCAGCGTCAACAATGATGGAACGGAACATACAGCGAGGCAGTCCTGAAAAAGTTCAGATAGATATGAGACAGTAGGCGTGGAAAAGTAGAAGCAGAAGGGGCCACACTTCTGGGTGAGAATAGACCAGAAAGGAGGTGGC
>DAOUBE010000088.1:0-9005 GCA_034432835.1 Dehalococcoidia bacterium
GCCACCTCCTTTCTGGTCTATTCTCACCCAGAAGTGTGGCCCCTTCTGCTTCTACTTTTCCACGCCTACTGTCTCATATCTATCTGAACTTTTTCAGCCAAACCCCTGACGGGGCCTGTCCAGTCAAAGCGGGCCTGGAGCCCTACTGTATCTGGCCCCGTACCTCGCCCCCCGGGAAATCACCCGGCCCCGTGTTCGCTGGATCTACGCCGTCGTTGGTGTGGACGTTGACGTAGGCGTTGCCGGTGCGCATCGCCTCTATCAAATCGCTCAGCGGATGCCCCGCCAGCGGTCCCACCAGGTTAGCGGCGGTGATGGTGCCTTGGGCCAGCACCCCGTCGGTGCGGCCGCCGCCTGGGGCCGCCGGCCCGAACAGAAAGACTACCACGGGGCCGTTGACTCCAGCGGGGCCTACGTGGATGTGGGAGGCCACCACGTTCTCAATGTTGGCCACTATGAGCTTGTAGTGCAGCTCTGAGTCGTCCTTGCTCAGGTGGAAGATGGCCTGCCCCTGGGCCAGGGTATCCCGCACCGGCACCTCTTCGTCGCCGGACAGGTGGGCCACAAAGTTACGGTTCTCGTTGGCACCAGCGGCCCCCAAAGTCAGCAGCACGGCGGCCAGAAGCAACGTTACAACGGCCATACAGGTCTTCATCACTGTGCCCCTCCTCTTGATGGATGTAGTCGCCCCAAGGCCCCTGGGGTGGTCTCCGGACGGGTTACAGCCAGGTCGGGCGGTGGGCAGACTGTAGCATCTGGCGATTTTATTGTCAATCAACGATTCCTTCAGCGGGGAATGATTCTTTGATGGTGCTCCTGCCACAGGGCAACCCGCGGAAAGTGAGGGATGCCGCGCCTGAGCGGACAAGGGCGGTCAGGGGTGAGGCCGGGAGGAGCCAGAGGGGAATCCCCGCTGCCAGGGGTCCTAGAGGAAACTCCCCCAGAACGCCCGAGGGTGGGGTGGGACCAGCCAAATCCTCCTTGCCGTCCGAGGGTCCAGGGCGGAGGGAAGGCTGCTACCCCGGCCTGACGGTCACCCTTGGCCAAGTTGCCAGGTGCTGACCCCTACCCTTACCAATGTGCCGTCTCTCTGTTGGCAGACCTCCATACCGGGGATGATAGGCTGCGACAGCAATAAATATGGACTGGGGAAAGACGTGTTGAGGTTTCTGCGAGACATAGTGCTCCCATCGCCCGCTGAGTTGTTCATGGTGGTCTCTATCATGACCGTCCTGGGGCTGCACCTGGCCCTGGTCATCAGGGCTCTCTACTGAGCCAGCGGCCCGGGACCCATAGGAGGGACTATGACCTACAGGGTTTTCTGGAAGGCACTGCTGGAATGGTGGACCGCTCTTCTCTGGCGCCTTTCCAACTGATGGCCAACTCCTCCTCCGGGTTTGTCAGCCCGCGTAGGCCAGCAGCGCCGCCTCGTTAACCTCGATGCCCAGCCCTGGGCCCAGGGGCACCCTCAGGTGCCCGCCCTCCAGGGACAGCGGCTCCCGCAGGATGGGGTTGCCGAGGGGATTCTCTCCTATCCAGTACTCCGAGACCAGCAGGTTGGGTATGGCTGCGGCGAAGTGGGCCGTGGCGGCGAACTGGATGGCCGAGCCTATGCTCACATGGGGGGCGATGGCCACCCCATACACGTCGGCCAGGTCGGCGATCTTCTTGCAGTCCGACAGTCCCCCCGAACGGCATACGTCCGGCTGGACAACATCCAGGGCCCGCTGGCTCAGGTAGTGGTGGGTCTGGTAGCGGCTGATGATGAGGTCGCTGGCCACGGGCAGGGCCAGGGCGTGGGCCACCTGGGCGTAGCCGTCCACCTGCTCCGGCGGCAGGGGTGCCTCCAGCCAGCCCACCTTCAGCGGCTCCAGCGCCCTCCCCAGGGCGATGGCCCGGGGTACGTCGTAGTTCCCCCCGGCGTCGGTGAATAGCAGGACCTCCGGCCCCACCGCCTGGCGCACCGCCTCCACCGTCTTCACGTCAGCCTCCACCCCAGACCCTATGCCCAGCTTGATGGCCTTGAAGCCCCGCTCCACAAGCTGGATGGCCTGCCGGGCCAGGCCCTCGGCCCCCGCCCTGTCCCCGGGGTCTCTCAGGCCGGGCAGCGACGACGCGTACACCCGCACCCGGTCGGTGTACATGCCACCCAGGAGCTTGCACACCGGCAGCCCCGCCACCTTCCCCAGGATGTCCCAAAGGGCGATGTCCACCCCACTGATGGCCTCCAGGAAGAAGCCGGTGGTGTGGCCCCGCATCCGCATGAGGGAGTACATGCGCTCCCACAGTACCTCCACGTCGGTGGGGTCGGCACCCAGTAGGACAGGCCGCAGCACATGGTGCACTATCTCCCGTGTCGCCTCCGGGGCCACCGGCGCTTTACCCTCGCCCCATCCTACCACGCCCTGGTCGGTGGTCACCTTCACCACCGTGGTCTCGAAGTGCTCCGAGTACAGGGCGCGCATGCGCCAGCGGGCCGGGTACTCGCCAAAGGCCGTAGCGGGGGCACCTCCCCTCTCGCCCGCCGGGTGCCCCAGCACCCAGGCCCGCCTCCCCCAGTAGGCCTCCCTGGCCGGATTGGGCGCCCTGATGGCATAGGCCTGAACGTCAACAATCCTCATAGCCAGCTCGCCTCCTAGCTCAAGGGCAGGTTCTTGCTGTCACCCTTCCCTTGGGGTCTGGGAAGGGGATTTGTTCCGTCATCCTCTGGGTCCCTTTTCCCTACGGATGGCCCCCTGAAGGTATCTTGGGGCCATGTAGCACACAGGCCAGGTAGTAGCCCCATCCTGGCGCCCCTCCCCAGATTCTGGCACTACCCCCGGCCGACTAAGGACTACAGGGTACTACTCCCCCGTCTGTAACTTGCACATAGGGGTTGGCTGGTGCGGTTCAGCTCTGCGCCTGCCGCCTGTGCTCCCAGCCTGCCTGGAACAGACGCAGGAAGTTGCGGGGGCTGTAGGGATGTTTCCTGGCCTCCCCTTCGTTCAGCTCTATGCCCAGGCCGGGCCTGTCCGGGATGTGCATGTACCCGCCCTCCACCCTCACCATTCCCTGGAACAGCTCTTGCACCCACGGCTCCAGGAACTGGTCGAAGCACTCCTGCACCAGGATGTTGGGCACCACGGCGCAGATGTGGGCGGCGATGACCGTCTTCACCGGGCTTTCGGCGTTGTGCAGGGCCAGGCTGGCATGGTGCGCCTGGGCGATGGCCGCCACCTCCAGGGTGCGCCAGATGCCCCCCAGGTTCAGCGGCTCCGGCTGCAGGATGTCTATACACTGGTGGGCCAGCAGCTTGCTGAACTGGGTGGGGCTGACGAACCGCTCCCCGGCGGCTATGGGCACGGGGCTGCGCCGGGCCACCGACACCAGCGCCTCCACATCGGTGGACAGGACGGGCGCCTCTAGCCACAGGGGCCTCACCGGCGCCAGCCACTCGGCGATCTTAATGGCCTGGCTAACGCTGAATCGGTCGTGGGCCTCGATCATGATATCCACGTCATTGCCTACGGCCTCCCTCACCGCCTCCACCATGGCCCTGGCCAACCTCTCCTCCTCCAGAGTGAGGCGCAGGTAGGCCGACCCGAAGGGGTCGAACTTGAGGGCGGTGTAGCCCATGGCCACCACCTCCCTGGCCCTCTGGGCGAAGCCCTCGGGGGTGCGAGGCCCCGTGTACCAACCGTTGGCGTATATCCTAACCCGGTCCCGCACCCGGCCGCCCAGCAGCCGCCATACCGGCACCCCCAGGCTCTTGCCCGTGATGTCCCAGCATGCAAACTCGATGCCTGCCATGGCGTGCAGTTGGGCCGGGCTGTGGGTCAGGAAGGTGGCCTTGTACAGGTCGTCCCAGAGCTGGTGCACGTCCCGGGGGTCTTTACCCAGGCACAGGTGGGCCAGCTCCTCCACCGCCGACACCACAGGCTTGGTCATCAGCCCGGCGGTAGCCTCCCCCAGGCCCGTTATCCCTTCCGATGTGTCCAGCAGCACGTACACCCAGTTCTTCCACGGGTTGCCCACCACCACCGTGCGGACGGAGGTGATCCTCACGGCTACCTCCTGGCCCTGGGCGCCCGCCAGGTGAACAGCTCGGACACGCTGTCCAGGATGGCGTCCAGCTCCATCAGGTCGTACCGGTCCAGCTTCTGCCAATAGGGCACCCGCAGGGTGGGCGACGCTATGACGCCCCGCCTGTACAGCACCTCCTTGTAGCAAGCGATGCCGTACATGGCCTCGAAGTTCAGCAGGGGCAGCATTTTGTAGTACAGGGCCCGGGCCTCCTGTTCCCTCCCGCCCTCCAGCAGGCTCCACAGCCGGACATGGACGTCGGTGATGTGGCAGGCTGGCATGTTGCCGCAGGCGCCCCGGCGGTACTCGTCCAGCAGGTAGCGGCCCCCCATGCCGCCCATCACCCCCCGGCAGGCCTCGCCGGCCTTCTCTAGGACGGCGGTGACGGCCGGTCCGGGTGGCTGGCTCTCCTCTTTGATGTACTCCACATGGGGTATCTCTCGTACCAGCCGCACCAGGAAGTCTGGCGGCATGGGCGTGCCTCCTACCCCCGCCCAGTTCTGCACAAAAATAGGTATCTCCACGGCCTCGCCTATGGCCCTGTAGTATTCGTATATCTCTGGCAGGGGCGCGGGCCGCGATACCGGCGGTCGGGCGATGAGGGCGTCCGCCCCCACCTCCTGAGCGTACCGCGCCAGCTCCACGGCGTGGGGAATGGAGACCCCGGTGCAGCTTGCCACCACCGGCACCCGGTGGTCCACCACCTCCACCGCCGTGCGCACCACCAGCCTCCGCTCCTCGTCCGACAGCGTGTAGAACTCGCTGGCATTCACCGGTGTGACCACTCCGTGCGCGCCAGCCTCCACGGTGAAGTCTATGCACCTCCTTAGGCTCTCCACGTCCAGGGAGCCATCGGGGTGAAAGGGGGTTACTGGGATGGAGAAGATGCCGCGGAACTGTCCTTGTGCCATCTCATCCTCCGTGCAGGCCCGTCTGTGAGCCAGGCGCCGCCTCTGGTTTCGACCCCAGAGTATAGCAGCATCCGGCGGCCTTGGCAGCGGTAACCCTGAAAAGGGGAGGCACGGCCCCCGGGTCCAGCCCTCGCTGCCGGGGATGGCCGAGGGCTGAGGGGCTTAGTGGGGCAGGTTCCTGGTCACGAAGGCTGTCAGGTAGGTCCTCCTGGCCGACAGTGCGCTCCACAGCAGGTAGCATGTGCTCACCGCCCCGAAGGCCAGCACCACCCTCAGGGGCTCGCTGCCGTAGGCTACCAGGGCGGCCACCAGGGCCAAAGTGAAGGCCAGCATGGCCCGCACCGAATCGTACCGGTCCGCCGCCAGGTGAGACCGTACCACGATGACCACCAGGGAGAAGGGGATGGCCACCACGCTGTACCAGCGCAGCAGGCCCACCCCGGGTAGGTACTCCTGCCCGAACACCAGGGGCACCAGCAGGGGGGCCGCCACCCCTAGGAACACCGCCAGGACAGCCGACAGCGCCCCCGCCAGACCCAGCCCGAGCTGCATCAGGTCTCCATAGGGCTGAGAGCTGCTGACCCGGGCCACTATTTTGGGGAAGGTGAACACGCTTATGGTCATAGCGGCCAATATGCCGGCCTTCCCCACCGTGGAAGCCATGGAGTACAGCCCGGCCTCTTGTGCCGAGGCCATAGCCTTCACGGCCACCACGTCCAGAGTGCCGGGCAGAGCCAATGCCACCGTCACAATAGAAGCCATAAGGCTATAGGAGCCGTAGTGCAGCCTACCTTCGGGCCCGCCACCCAGTTCTCGCCCTACCTCTGGCTGGCGTGGTCGCTCCCGGGGCAGGCCCCTGGACAGCCCCAAAGCCAGGGCCACCCCGGCGGTCAGGGCCACGGCGGCCAAGGTTCCCAGCAACGCACCCTCGGCACCTAGGCCCAACAGCACCAGGGCCAGCCCCAACCCTATGCGCAGGGCCGGGAAGAGCAGGAGGGTCAGAGACAGGGCCAGGAAGCGCTGCTGGCCCCTCAGTATTCCCCACCCCATGGCCTTGGGATAGGCGCATAGCACCGTCAGGGCTACCAGTACTATCAACGACTCCTGCTGCATGTCCAACATGCGGCTGAGCAGGGGAGTCAGGAGAAGGACCAGGCTGCAGGCCCCCATCCCCCACACCAGGCAGGCGGTGGTCACCTTGCCCAGGCTGGGCCGCGCGCCCTGGTGCTGGGAGGGGGCGGCGAAGGCTCGGGCTGCGAGAAGGTCTAGGCCACCGGCCGGCAGGGTGGCCAGGGTCAGTATGGAGAGAAGGGCCAGGAGAAGGCCGTAATCCTCCACCCGCAGGAACCGGGCCATGAGCAGAAGGTACACGAAGTGTAGCAGTCCCCCCGCCCAGGACGACCCCAGAAACGCTCCGAACACGGCCCCCTGTTCCCGGACGTGGCCATTAAAGGTGCGCGTGGCATACGCCACCAGGCTCGCGACCTCTGCCAGCGGTTGGGTTACCAAGGCCTGTGACCTCCCCAGGGCCCGCAGGTGGTAGGCCCGCCAGTCAAGGCGGGCACCGGTTGTATATTACCGAACCCGTTTATAGAAAAAACGTAAGGCCACCCCTCCTTGGTTCCCAGCAGGGCTTGCCTCCTCTTTCGCCGGGGAGCCTAGACCTCGCCCAGGGCCTCCTGGCTAGCCTTCAACTGGGCACCCAGGGTCTTCACCTGTCGGTACACCGCCAGCACCTGGGCGGCCACCGAGGCCCAGGAGTACTCCGCCTCCGCCTTGGCCCGCGCGCAGCCTCCCGCCAGCTCCCGGAAGGCCACATCCCCCGCCAACCGTTCCATGGCCTCGGCCAGACCCCCCACGTCTCCCGGGTTGACCAGCAGACCCTCCCTCCCGTGGTCCACCACGCTGGGAATGCCAGATACCCGTGTGGCCACCACGGGGCACCCTGCGCTCATGGCCTCCAGCAGGGACATGGGGAGTCCTTCGCTTAGGGAGGGTAGCACAAACACCCCCGACCTGCCGTACAGTTGGGCTACCTGGCCTATGGGCTGGGTGCCCAGGAACCGCACCCGTTGGGCCACCCCCAGCTCCCGGGCCAAGTGCTCCAACCTGGGCCGCTCCGGCCCGTCCCCTGCGATGACGCACTCCCATCCGCAGCGGACCCGGCCCATGGCGTGGAGCAGGTTGGCCACTCCCTTGCGCGGTACCAGGGAGCCAACGAAGAGAAAGGTTGGGGTGCGCTGGCCGTGGGGCATGGCCGGCTGGAACAGCCCTGTATCCACGCCGCTGGGGATGACCACCACCCTGTCCCGGGGCACCCCAGCCCGCTCCAACGTCTCCAGCGAGTCCTGGGATACAGCGATGACAGCGCTGGCCCGCCGTGCCGTCCCCAGATTGAGCACGTTGTAGGAGCCCGAGTACACCATTCTGGAGACCATGCCCTTCTTCAGGTGCTTGGAGGGGGGCGAGTCGTGAAGGGTGAATACCAGCGGCTCCTGGCAGCGCTGGGACAGGAGGTAGGGGGCCCACCGGCCGTGGACGTGAACAACGTCGTATTTCCCCTTGTTCTGTCGGAGCAGCTTCCTGGCAGCCCGCACCGCCAGAATGCCCCCCTTCAGGTGGCGAACGACATAGCCCCCGAAGGTGCGCGGGATGCTTCTAGCCGCGGCGTAGCCCACCGGATGGACCTGCACCTTGGGGTGGAAGGCCACCTCCCCGGTGTCGGCTACCAGGTCTATGTCGCAGCCGGCCTGGGCCAGGCTGTTGGCCAGCCAGTAAACGTGGGTCTCTGTACCACCCAGGGGCGACGGGGTGGGGAACACCCCCGAGTTGACCATGAGGACTCTCATCTCCACCACCTTCTTGGGGATGGCGGCCCTTGGCCGCCTCCCTCACCCTTACCCTAGACGACGCTGCGCCTGGCCTGCAGCCGGCGCAGGCTCAGGCATAGCCGGAGGAAGGCCATCACCTCGCCGGCCGAGAATTTGGACCTGCCCTGGCTTCGATTGACGAAGACTATGGGCACCTCCACCACCCTAGCTGCAGGGTTCTTTACCAAGATCTCCGGCAGCAGCTTGAACCCCTTGGGGTCCAGGACGGGCAGCAGCGGCTCCACCGCCTCCCTGCGGAAGGCAGCGTAGCCCGAGGTCAGGTCCCGGACGTTCAGCCGCAGCAGGAGCCTGCCCAGGGCCGCCGCCCTCCGGCTGACCAACTTGCGGTAGAAGGGCCAGTTGACCAGCCTGCCTCCCCCAGTGTACCGGGAGCCTATGGCGATGTCGGCCTGGGAGAGGGCCTCCAGCAATTGGGGCAGGTCCACCGGGCGGTGGGAGAGGTCGGCGTCCATCATCACCCAGTACTGGCCCCTGGCCCTGCGGAAACCATCAACAACGGCGCTACCCAGGCCCAGCTTGCCAGGACGCTGCACCAGCCTTATATGAGGATCGATGGAGGCCAGTCGCTGGACCAGCTCGGCGGTGCCATCGGGGCTGTTATCGTCCACCACGATGGCCTCGTAGGTCCATGACCCTTCCAGGACGTTGCGGAGGCCGCCCAGCAGGTAAAGGATGTTATCCCTTTCGTTATAGGTGGGGATGACGATGGAGACCTTGACAGCACCGTCCAGCATGTCCGCCCCCTCGGCCTGTGTGAGCCTACTCTTCCAGTGGAGTCAGGCATTGGCCCTTCCATACCCCAGCACCTCCGCTAGAGCCTCCTTCATCCCGTGACCGTCCCGCCCTATCGCCCCGACGGTCGTCAGGACTCCAGTCCCTTCGGCCGTTGCATTCTACCTAGGCACTAGCGAAATCAGCCTAAATACTAAAAATTAAGAAACTCTTAAGCAATAAGACGTTAGTACTGAGTGGATTTCGTTAAGGTGTACTTGACAGGGGTTCCGACCCAGGATACCATTAGCACCATCCTGTTATTCCCTTTCCACCACCCCCATCGGTTGGTTAACAGCTACTGGGTGTGTGAGATTTTCGGGAGGGACTGGGTAAAGTGAGAAGGTTCCTGATTCTCAAGTCTCCCCTA
>DAOUBE010000089.1:0-6368 GCA_034432835.1 Dehalococcoidia bacterium
AGAACTTCCCCGGCTTTCCCCAGGGCATACCCGGTGCGGACCTGGCCTACGCCCTTCAGGAGCAGGCTGTGGCCTCCGGGGCCGACGTGCGCCTGGCCGAGGCCACCGCCGTCGCCCCGGGCCAGCCCTACCTCACCGTTACCACCACCGCCGGCACCCTTCGGGCCAGAGCGGTTATCCTCGCCTCTGGCTCCACCCTTCGCAAGCTGGGCATCCCTGGCGAGGAGGAGCTCTTGGGCTCCGGAGTCTCCCAGTGCGCCACCTGCGACGGCCCTCTCTTCCGGGGGCAGGTGGTGGGCGTGGTGGGAGGGGGCGACTCAGCCCTGGACGAGGCCCTGACCCTATCCCAGTACGCCTCGCGGGTCATCCTCTTCCACCGACGGGGCCGACTTCGGGGACAGAAGGCCCTCCAGGACAGGCTGCTGTCCCGCTCCAACGTGGAGGTCCGCTGGAACACCACGGTGCAGGCTGTGCTGGGCGACGGTGCCGTGACCGCCGTCCGCCTCCGCAACACCGTCACCAGGCAGGAGACGGAGGAGCCTCTGTCCGGCCTCTTTGTGTACGTGGGCCTGGAACCCAACACCAGCTTCCTGGCCCGGGTGCTGGACTTGGACCCCGCCGGCCACATCCCGGTGAACCTGTGGATGGAGACTCAGGTACCTGGTATCTTTGCCGCCGGCGACGTCCGGCAATATTCGGCGCGGCAACTGGCCAGCGCCGCGGGAGATGGTGCCACAGCGGCCTTAGCGGCCTTCCGCTACATTGAGGCCCGCCGTTGGCCCTAAAGATTTTTAGAGAGAGGATGCAAGCAATGCTAGCTTTTCTCGGTGGTACCGGCGCGGAGGGCAGGGGGCTGGCCCTTCGGTTTGCCCTGGCGGGGGAGGAGGTGGTCATCGGCTCTCGCGACGAGGCCAAGGCCCAGGCCGTGGTAGCGGAGCTCCAGTCCCGGGCCCCCAAGGCAGCCATCCGCGGCCTCAAGAACCAGGAGGCTGCAAAGATAGGGGACGTGGTGTTCATCACGGTGCCCTTCTCGGCCCAGAAGCCCTTACTGCAGGAGGTGGGCCGGGAGCTGGAGGGGAAAGTGGTGGTGGACACCGTGGTACCCCTGGCCTTTCAGGGGCGGCAGGCCAGGGCAATTCCCGTGGAGGAGGGCTCGGCGGCCTTGCAGGCCCAGCAGGCCCTTCCTGGCTCCCCAGTGGTGGCCGCCTTTCATACGGTGAGCGCCGTCAAGCTGCTGGCGCTAGAACAATCGGTGCAGGGGGATGTCTTAGTCTCCTCTGATAGCCCAGAAGCCAAGAGAGTGGTCATGGAGCTGACCAGCATGATCCCTGACCTAAGACCAGTGGACGGAGGTAGTCTGGAGAACTCCCGTTACGTGGAACAGTTCACGGCCCTTCTGCTTAACATCAATCGTATTTACAAGAGGAATTTGGGTATACGTATCGTAGGGATATAAGAATAGGGCCAGACGATAACTGTAGGGGTTTGCAATAGCCCCCCAAGTATGATAGTGTAAAGGCGCTCTTGCTGTGCCAGAAGCCACCTTTCGATACTAAAGCGGAGGGAGCAATGACCACAGACCAGAAGTCGCGCCTGCCCCAGTGGCCTGCCTGGTTGCTCAGGCTGCTACCCAAGCTGGACATCCAGACTCGGGTGAAGTTCAACAACCTGACCGAGCAGCAGCAAAAAGGCATCATGTCGCGCCTGGAGAACCTACGGTCCCAGTTGGAGAAAGAGGGCAAGTCCACTTTCGAGATCGAACGCAGCATCCAGGACACCCTGGTGCAGGAGATCACCTCCTCTAGCAAAGCGTGACGCAATCACAGGTTTCCTTGACTAACCGGTTAGAGTGGGCTAGAATCACGGCATAAAACAGAATATTGAGGGCCAGGGGAGCTCGGGTAGCCGGGCTGAGAGGCCCCGACGTAATCGGGGCGACCCTATGAACCTGATCTGGGTAATGCCAGCGGAGGTATGGCACCGAAGACTTGGCGTCGAGTCCACGGGCCGCCATTCAAGCTGGCGGCCTTTACTTTTCCTGGAGAGAGATGGCTCCCACCGAAAAAATCCGACTGAAGGGACTGAAAAAGACCTTCCTCTCTGCCCAGGGGCCGGTCCCGGTCCTGGATGGCGTCGATCTCTACGCTCTTGAGGGCGAGTTAGTCAGCATCATTGGGCCCAGCGGGTGCGGTAAGAGCACCCTCCTCGGCATCATCGCCGGCCTGGAGGAGCCCGACGCCGGCACCGTGGAACTGGACGGCAAGCCCGTCCCCAAACGCCTGGGGCTGGTGAGCTACATGCCCCAAAAAGACCTCCTTCTGCCCTGGCGCAGCGTTTTGGACAACGCCATCCTCCCCCAGGAGATACAGGGCGTCCCCCGCCACCAGGCCCGCACGCGGGCCCTGGAGATGATGGAGCCCTTCGGCCTGGTCGGCTTCGAGCGGCAATACCCCTCCGCTCTCTCGGGCGGCATGCGCCAGCGGGCCGCCTTCCTCCGGACCGCCCTGGCAGGCAGGGACATCCTTCTCCTGGACGAGCCCTTTGGTGCCCTGGACGCCCTGACCCGGACCCAGATGCAGGAGTGGCTGCTGAATCTGTGGGAGTCGCTGAAGAAGACCATCGTGCTGGTCACCCACGACGTGGAGGAGGCCGTCCTACTGTCGGACAGGGTGTACGTCTTGACCCACCGGCCAGGGAAGGTGCGGCTGATGCAAGAGGTCAACCTTCCCCGGCCCCGCAACTCCTCCATGGTGACCCAGGAGGCCTTCGTGCGCCTGAAGGCCCAGCTCCTGGCCGCTTTGAAAGATGGAAGCCCCACCCTTTCCAGGGCCGTACCCCTATGAAAGAAGAGGCCCAGCAGAGGCAGCCTGCCCAGCCCTTAACCACCCCGCCTTTAGCCCGCCCCTGGGCCCGGTACCCACTTGAGGGTGCCTGGCGCTGGGCCCTGCCGGCGGCAGTGCTCCTGGGCCTGGTGGGGCTGTGGGAGGGCCTGGTGCGCCTGCTGGGGGTGCCCCGCTGGCTCCTGCCCCCTCCCTCGGCCATCGCCAGCGAGTTGTACGCCAGCAAGGCTCTGCTGTGGGGCCACACCCTGGTCACCCTGAAAGAGGTGCTTTCGGGCTTCGTCCTGGCCTTCGCCCTAGGAGTGGGCCTGGCCTTGGCCATCGCCTACTCCCGGACCATGGAGCGCTCCCTGTACCCCCTGGTCATCGCCTCCCAGACCGTCCCCATCATCGCCATCGCCCCCCTGCTGCTCATCTGGGTAGGCTACGGCCTGTGGTCAAAGGTCATTGTGGTGGCTGTCATCTCCTTCTTTCCCATCGTGGTCAACACGGTGGACGGGCTGAAGTCCGTGGACCCAGACATGGTGAACATGATGCGCACCCTGGGGGCCTCCCGGTGGCAGTTGTTCACCAAGCTGCAGTTCCCTGCCTCCTTGCCCCTTCTCTTCTCGGGCACACGTATTGCCATAGCGGTGAGCGTCATCGGGGCGGTGATCGGAGAGTGGGTGGGCGCCAGCGCCGGGCTGGGCTACCTGATGGTGGTATCGGCGCCCTACTTCCTCACCGCCCGAATCTTCGCTGCCATTTTCCTGCTCTCAGCCATGGGTGTGGGGCTGTTCCTGGCCGTGGGCGCCCTGGAGCGCCTACTGCTCCCGTGGTACCACACGGAAAAGCGGCAGCGGGCGCTGGAGCGTTACTGATAAATGAGGAAGCCAGAACATATCCCTCTACGGCCCATACTGCTGACCCTGGGGCTTGTGCTCATTCTTGCCCTGGCCGGCTGCGCCCGGGCCCAGGGCGGCCCCACCAAGGTGACCCTGGCCCTGGACTGGTTCCCCTGGTCCAACCACTCAGGGCTGTTCATCGCCCAGGAGAAGGGCTACTTCAGGGAGGAGGGGCTGGAGGTGAATATCTACACCCCCTCGGACCCCGCCACCGTCCTTCAGACCGTGGGGGCTGGCCGGGATGACTTCGGCATCAGCTACCAGGTGGAGACCCTGCTGGCCCGCCAACAGAACGTGCCCGTGGTCTCCATAGCCGCCCTGGTCCAGCACCCTCTCAACTCCGTCATGACCCTGAAAAGCTCAGGCATCCAGCGCCCAGGCCAATTGGTGGGCAAGAGCGTAGGCTATCCGGGGATAGCCTATAACGAGCCCATGTTGGACGCCATGCTGAAAAGTGACGGCGCCAGCATCAAGGATGTCACCCTGGTGAATGTGGGATTTGACCTGGTCCCCGCCCTCATCGGCAAGAGAGTGGACGCCGTCATCGGCGCCTACTGGGTCCACGAGTCCATCAGCGCTGAGAACCAGGGCTACCCGGTGAACGTGATGCGCATGGAGCAGTGGGGTGTGCCGGACTTCTACGAGCTGGTCCTGGTGGCCAGCGAGAGGACTGTAAAGGAGAGGAAGGACGTGGTGGAGCGCTTCGTCCGCGCCGTGGTGCGGGGCTACCAGGAGGCGGCCAGGGACCCCCAGAAGGCCATCGACGTGCTGAAGCAGGCCAAGCCTGAGATCGACGAGAGCATCGAACGGCCGGGGGTACAGCTCCTGGCCCCCCTGTGGACCGGGGACGCCCCCGCCTTCGGCTGGCAGGAGGAGAGCCGCTGGGTGGGCTTTGCCCAGTGGATGAAGGACAATGGGCTCTTGGATCAGAAGGTGGACGCCCGGATGGCCTTCACCAACGAATTTGTGGAGAAGGCCGCCCGGCCCAGGTAGTGCCAGCTTGAGAACCTCGCCTCCAAGTGAGGACTGGATTAGGAAAGGAGCTATGCCCCTGAGCGATAACTTGAAGCGCAAGTACCACACCCTCTGGGAGCGCATGGTCACTCACCCCTTTGTCCAGGAGCTGGGGGACGGTACCCTGCCCCGGGAGAAGTTCAGCCTTTACTTCCAGCAGGACTACCTTTTCCTGAAGGACCTGGTGGCCCTGCTGTGTGCCGCCACCGCCCGGTCGCCGGACTACCACGGGGCCCGGGCCATCAACGCCTTCCTGGGCATCATCCTGGGCGGCGAGGAGGAGCTTTTCCAGCGTGCCTTCCAGGACCTGGGCCTCTCTCCTGGCGCCGTGGGGGCTCTCCATCCTCTCCCCACCACCCGCGCCTACAGCTCTTTCCTGGCCGAGCTGTCCCTTCGGGGCACCTTTCCGGAGCTGCTCGCCGCCTTGCTGGCCATTGAGGGGACCTACGCCGACTGGGCCCAGCGCCTGGCCCGGGCGGGCAAGCAGCCGGCAGACCCCTTCTACCGCCAGTGGATCGACATCCACGCGGGCAGAGGGCTGGCGGACTTCGTGGACTGGGTGCAGAAGACCCTGGACGGCTGCCGGGGGGTGGACCGGGCCAGGCTGGAGGAGGTGTTCCACACCTGCCTGCGCTACGAGTACCTGTTCTGGGAGATGGCTTACCGAGGTGAGAAGTGGCCCGATTGAAACGAGTTCCCGTAGCCATGACCATCGCCGGCTCCGATTCTGGAGGTGGGGCTGGCATCCAGGCCGACCTCAAGAGCTTCGCCGCCATGGGGGTCTATGGGGCCTCGGTGATCACGGCCATCACCGCCCAGAACACCCTACGAGTCACCGCTGTCCACGAGGTACCCCTGGACATCGTAGCCGCCCAGATAGACGCCGTGGTGTCGGACATCCGCCCCGACGCCGTCAAGACGGGGATGCTCTCTAGCGCTCCCATCATCGACCTGGTGGCGGACAGGGTGAAGCGCTACAACCTTCGAAAGCTGGTGGTGGACCCGGTGATGGTGGCCAAGAGCGGGGACCGCCTCCTGCGGGAGGACGCCGTGGACTCTCTGCGACGCCGCCTGCTTCCCCTGGCCACGGTGGTGACCCCCAACCTGCCCGAGGCCGAGGCCCTGGCGGAGATGTCTATCAAGTCTGAGGATGATGTGAGAAAGGCGGCCAGGGCCATTGTGAGGCAGGGGGCCAGGGCGGTGGTGATGAAGGGGGGCCATCGGGAGGGGCCAGAGGTGGTGGACCTGCTGTACGACGGGCGCCGCTACCACCGCTTCACCGCCCCCCGCATCGAGACCACCAGCACCCACGGGACGGGGTGCACCTTCGCCTCGGCCATCGCCGCGGGCCTGGCCCGGGGCCTGGGGCTGGTGGAGTCGGTGGCCCGGGCCAAGGAGTACGTCACCGAGGCCATCCGCCGGGCCTACCCCGTGGGCCACGGCCACGGTCCCCTGGACCACTTCTACATGCTGCCCAGGGACTAGAAGCTACCCCTCACCCCCGGCCTCGCGGCCGCTCCGTCCTCTCCCTCCGTGAAAAAGTTCAGATAGATATGAGACAGTAGGCGTGGAAAAGTAGAAGCAGAAGGGGCCACACTTCTGGGTGAGAATAGACCAGAAAGGAGGTGGC
>DAOUBE010000090.1:0-3982 GCA_034432835.1 Dehalococcoidia bacterium
CTCTTGACGATGAACTCTACCCTTTTGGTAGGCCAGTCGGGCATCTCGGCGTCAATGGAGTAGAAGTCGCTGTCCGGGTACCACAGTTGCGGGACCTCGCCGCTGTCATAGTCCCCCACCACTATCTCTGGCTCCAGCCCCAGAGGTATGAAGTAGCAGATGTAGCCGGCGGGGGGAGGAGGGATGCATTCTATAGTGTCCGGCTGGGAGTTGTACGCGGCGTCCCAGCCCCGAAGGTAGGCCAGCACCGTATGGGTGTCTGACAGGGGGTCTCCCACCCCGGCGGCGTCGCCCGTGGTAGTGATGGTCGCCTTAACGTAGCCCTCGCTGGGGAACCACTGGAAGCTGACGTCGCTGTAGGATGCGACGCTGCGGGCGATGGCGAGGATAGAGTCCGTGGCCCCGTCCACCTCTAGCTTCCGCAGCAGCTTCTCCGACTCGTAGGAGTAGGTGACCTTCATCTGGCGAGGTTGGGCGCCAGTGTAGTCCGTCCACTGGAAGGAGCCGTAGTCAGGCTCCGAAAGGGGTGTGAAGGACTCGGCGGCCCTGGCATCCTGTAGCAGCCACGTCCGGGCGCCATCCAGGTCCCCCACGTTGACCAGGCGGTTGGCGACCCGGGGGGCCTGCTCTACCGTGGAGACCATGAACAGGCCCATGACGGGAAGCATGACGGCAATAAGAGCGGTGCTGATGGCCACTTCAATGATGGTGAAGCCCCGCTGCTTTAGACCCATCTTCAGCCCCAGTCTCATCCCCTGCCTTTTCCTCAGCCTATGAGTCCATTTATATCGCAGTGCTGTTAAGATAATGTTGGTAACGTGAATATAACACAGGCTTTGACGACTGTAAACGTAATTATGTAGGCACTGTTGTACTTGGTTACGTAAACACAAGTCATACGAGTATTGTGGGTCAGGCACAAAGGCCTTCGGGGCGGCCTCCCCTCCACCCGCCCCCGGCCCAGCCCCGTAGATTGGTGGTAAACTTTAGTACTGATTCTGGTACCGCCGGTGGACGGCGGGGCCCTGGCTGGGCTCCCGCCGCCACCCATGAAAAGACACTTGAGGTGGGGCAACATGCACACCGCTGAGCTACTGGCCATGGCTGCCGCCATTGTCCCTGACAGGACGGCGGTGGTGTTCGAGGGCAGGCGCCATACCTACGCCCAGCTCCAGGAGAGGGTGGGCCGCCTGGCCGCCGCCCTGGCGAGGTTAGGGGTCGGGCCTGGCGACCGCGTGGCCATGCTCCAGGTCAACTCCGGAGCCACGGTGGAGACCTACTACGCGACGGCCAGGCTGGGCGCCATCTTTGTGCCCCTAAATTTCCGCGCCAAGCAGGACGAGCTGACCTACATGTTGAATACTGCGGAACCCCACGTTCTTCTGGTGGGGGGACGTTACACCGAGCTGGTCAAGGGCATAGCCTCCCGCCTGAGCAGCCTGCGCCACTTTATCGCGCTGGAGGGCAGGACGGAGGGCTGGCTGTGCTATGAGGACCTGCTGTCCAACACGCTGCCCCAGGACCCCGAATGGGAGCCTCAGGGCGGGGACGAGGACACCGCGGTGCTGATGTTCACGGCAGGCACCACGGGCTTCCCCAAGGGGGTAATGCTCAGCCACCAGAGCTTCACCTCTTACCTGTTGTCCAACGTCTCGCCGCCAGACCCCGATATGGAGGAGCGCAACCTGCTGTCGGTGCCCATGTACCACATCGCCGGCCTTCAGGCCATGATGGCGGCGGTCTATGGTGGCCGCACATTAGTTGTCATGCGCCAGTTCGAGCCGGTGGAGTGGATGCGACTGGTACAGCAGGAGCGGGCCCAGCGGGCCATGATGGTGCCCACCATGCTCAAGCAGCTCTTGGAGCACCCCGAATTCCGCCGGTACGACCTCTCCAGCCTCCAGGTGATCACCTACGGCGCCGCCCCCATGCCCCTAGAGGTTATTAAGCGGGCGGTGAAAGAGTTCCCAGGGGTCCAGTTCATCAACGCCTTCGGACAGACGGAGACAGCCTCCACCATCACCATGCTTCCCCCTGAGGACCACGTTCTGGAGGGCCCACCGGAGGTGCTGGAGCAGAAGCTGAAGCACCTCACCTCTATAGGCAAGCCCTTGGAGGATGTGGAGGTGCGCATCGTGGACGAGGAGGGGAAGGAGGTGCCTGTGGGGGTCGTAGGCGAGATCGTGGCCCGGGGGCCGCGCATCATGAAGGGCTACTGGAAGATGGACGAGGCCACGCGCCACACTATCCGCGGCGGCTGGCTCTACACCGGCGATCTGGGCTACCGGGACGAGGACGGGTACATCTACCTGGCGGGCAGGGCCAAGGACTTCATCAAACGGGGTGGCGAGATGATCGCTCCCCAGGAGGTGGAGCAGGTGCTCATGGCCCACCCCGCCGTGGACGAGGCCGCGGTCATTGGCGTGCCCGACGACACCTGGGGCGAGCGGGTCAGGGCGGTGGTGGCCCTGAAACCAGGCAGGACGGCTACCGAGGCCGAGCTTATCGAACACTGCCGGCAGCGGTTGGCCAGCTTCAAGAAGCCGGAGTCGGTGGTCTTTGTGCCAGAGCTACCCCGCAACCCCCTAGGCAAGGTGCTCAAGCGCGTCCTTCGGGAGCAGTTCGGCCAGCGGATAGAGGCGGGGAGGTGACTTCCTGTTAGCGCCTGCCCCGCTGGGGGGAATTCACCACGTGGGTTGGCCTACCTTGAAGGAAGTTCTCCACGTTGTCCACGGCCATCTCCAGCCCCTTCAGCGTCGTCTCCGGGGCCATGGCGGCCACGTGGGGAGAAAGCACCACGTTGTCTAGCTGCTTGAAGGGGTGGCCCGGCGGCAGGGGCTCCGTGCCAAAGACGTCGATGCCCGCGCCAGCCAGCCGTCCCTTCTTCAGCATGTCGATGAGGGCATCCTCGTCAACAATGGCGCCCCGGGCGGTGTTGATGAGGATGGCCGAGGGCTTCATCAGCTCCAGCTCTCGCCGGCCCAGGAAGCCCTTGGTCTCTGGTGTCAGGCGCAGGTGCAGGGTCACCACGTCGGACTGCTTCAGGAGATCCTCCAGGGAGACAAAGTCCGCCCCTAGCTCCCTGGCCCGCTCTGGTGTTGCGTTCCGGGTCCAGGCGACCACCCTCATGCCCAGGGCCTTGCCTAACTGTACCACCCGCCGCCCGATGTCTCCCACACCGATGACGCCCAGGGTCTTGCCCGCGAGCTGCATCCCGTAGCCCCTGGCCCACCGGTCCTGACGGACGTCCCGGTCGTTGCGGGCCAGGTTCTTGGCCACGGCCAGCATCAGCCCCACGGTCATCTCCGAGACGGCGATGGCCGAGTAGCCCGGGGTGTTGGTGACGGCGATGCCCAGCCGGGAGGCCGCCTGAGTGTCCACATTGTCGTACCCTACCCCATAGACAGAGATGAGCTTCAACTTGGGGCACTGCTGGAGCACCTGGTCACTGAAGATGACGCTGGACCTGATGTTCACCACCACGTCGGCGTCGCGGATGCGCTCCACCAGCCCCTGGGCGTCTTTAGGGCGGGTGTCGTAGAAGACCACCTGGCCCATCTGGCGTAGCCTGGGCTCTAGGTACGTCCCCGCCAGCACCACCGGCTCGTCGTCCGGGACCACGATGAGGGGGCCATAAGGAGTAGTCATAGAATATTCTCCATCTCATTCGAGCTGTCTTCGATATCTTACTACATCCCCACTACACCCCCCACCTACACAACCTTTGTCCTAGAGTTTCAGAACCGGCTCAGATATGAGCAAGTCGTGCGGCGAATTTATTCGCCGGTTCTAATCCAATCTGGAATATTCTCTTTAGCTATCGAGTCGGTCTTAGCCCTATCCTGCAAGTCAAATTCAGGGTCATACTCGGGCGCGTATGTCCCTCCTTCGGCATCGTCAAAAACTTCGTGCCCAGGTAGCCCACGTCACTGTGCCCACCAGGTATGGCTCAGGCAAACCGTTTCACTGCAGGTCTCAAAGT
>DAOUBE010000091.1:0-1627 GCA_034432835.1 Dehalococcoidia bacterium
CGTCAGGCGCTCTGTAGAAGATACCGCTGCCACCTCACCACTGGCGCGGCTGAAGACCCGTTTAACGGCGAACCGGGAGGGTGCGCCCAGGAACATAAGCAGGTCGTAGGTCTCTTCCGGGGTGTTAAGGATGATCTTCTTGTGGCTGCGAACGTCGTGGACCTCAAAGGCGAAGCCCTTGTGCAGGTTGTCGGAGATGACCAGGCCAGCGGTGTTGAAGGGGTCGGCGAACATCTTGAACAGGGGGAGGTTCCAGGCGCCGGCCGAGGTCTTATCAGCCATGAAGATGACCACGGGCTCCGAGGGCCTCTCCTGGATCTCCATCTCGGCCAGGCCCGGCCCCATGCCCCGCACGTTGCCGGAGAAGGCCTCGCTCAGCAGGTCCTGGCCGGCGCCGTACAGCTTAAGCTCCTTGGCCACCTGGGTGCCTGCCAGGAACACGTCCCAGGCCAGCTTGTGGATGACGTCGCTGTCCTCGCCGTAGTTGTGGGTCATGATGAGCTGAAGGTCATCGCCGGCGTTGGTGACGTGGAAGTCTATCACTGTCCCCTTGGAACGAGCGGCGTCCAGCATCTCCTCCGCCTTCTCTTTCAACGCGGGGTGGATGCTGGAGTGTCCCACAAATCCACCGATATCAGCCTTAATGACGCTCAGGGTAACTGGCATGGTTCCTCCTTTTCCGTTTTGATTTGACTACCACTCCCACCACCTTTGCCTGGTCAACTAGACACCACTACTACCAACTCGTCCAATGTCCACGCTCTGGGAAGGATACGAGACAGGCTGGCAAGACGTCCGCGCTGGAGGCCCTGAAACACTGCTGACACCAGACCAGTCTAGGGCAGGAGTGCGCGGAGTCTGTATCCCCCTTTTGTCTTAAACGCTGCACCTCTGTGATTAGCGGATTAGGTGGGGAGCGAGGGCGACCTGGGGAACGACCTTGCAGCTTTGTCTGCCCTCTCTTCGATTTGCTGGGGAAGCGAGCTTAGTCTAACAAGGGCCGCATTCCAGTGTCAAGGAAAAAGGGCGAATCACAGCCACCGACGTTTGATTCTGCCTAAAGTCATCGCCCTTCTGCCCCGGAGGATGCGCCCTGCCGTGTCCAGCAGGTCGTCGGCGCAGCGGTAGCAATAGCCATGGGCCTGCAACAGCCGCTGGCGGAGCGCCTGGCGCTGCTCCACGGCCCTGGCCTGACCGTAGGAGGCGTTAACTATGGCATCCATATACCTGTTGGAGGGGAACAGGAACTCCTCGATGGCCTTCTTCAGGGCGGGTACGTCGGTGTAACCCTTGGGCCGCCCTAGGTCTCCCAGCATGGCTAGGTAGCGGCGCACCTGGTCTCGGAAGATGGGCTTGTCCGAGTCCTTCAGCCCCAGGGCACCCTCCAGCCGTCTCATGGTGGGCTCCTCCGAGACGGCCAGGCGGCTGCCCCCCTCGGCGTAGGCCTCCAGCCCCTTCAAGTAGGTGCTGAACAGGCTGTCCGCCCGCGATTGGAAGTCCAACACCGCCGCCCGCTTGGCCTCGGCCAGCACCGCCTCCTCGTAGAGGGCCAGGGCGTCCTGGAGCAGGCTGGGCAGGTTGGCCTCTTCCTCCGGGGTCAGGCCCGCTAGCTCGTCTATCCCCTGGA
>DAOUBE010000092.1:0-1568 GCA_034432835.1 Dehalococcoidia bacterium
GGCAGATAGTCCTCTTGCTGATAGCGGCCGTCATCGCCGGCGCCTTTGGCCTGGGGCTGGTCCCGCCGGCCCTACGACGGGCGCTCGCCCCCCGCACCTGAAAGATCAACGCCCGCAGGCGCTGCAGGTCCTTCGGGAGGGACACTCTGGAGGGCAGCCACCGCCGTATAGATTTGGCCTGGGAGGGACCACCGAAGGAATTCGGCGGTCCCTCCCTCTTGCCCTCTCTTGGGAGAGGGCATTGCCTGACCCAGAGCAGAACCTAGGCCAGTCAAGGCCAGGGGGAGTGCATAGTGTATATCTCCTGCCCCACCTTCCACACCAGCTCGGGCCACACCACCCAGGTCGAGTAGCGCCTGCAGCCCTGGCCGACTTGGTCACCGGGGCCGGGGCCTCCAGCCTCCGAGTCCTCCGCACCCACTTCGCCTCCCTGGGCGCCCCCGATGTGGTCTTCGAGCAGGAGGTCCCAGACCTGGCCACCCTGGAGGGCCAGATCCAGCACGTCACCGGAAGCCCCGCCTTCCAGGATGGACTCGCCATACCTCCCCCCTTCTGTCCCAGTCACCTGAGCGCGAGGTGTACATCGTCGTGGACTGACCACACCCCCCATACCGCGTAGTCGCCTCCATCTACCTGTCTGACAGATGCCTCCGTGGCAAGCCCGGCGCGAGACCTCAGGGGCTACCCTTGACTTTCCTCCATCTCTATCCTCGGAACCTGTCCCCATTGCCTGGCCCTCTGTTATACTCCATACCAACCACACCAGAGCGAGGGCCGCCTCCATCGTGAGCCAAGACACACCCGTAGAGCAGGTCTCCTCCCGACCCACCGACTACAGACGGAGCATCCTCCTGGCCCTGGTACTTGCCATCCTGGGTGGAGTGCTGGCCGTGTTCACGGCCCAGATCAGCCCCGATACCCCCCTAGGCTCCCTGGCCCCTCACCGGAACCGCCTCCTGGCCGCCGAGGTCGCCCTCTTCGGCATCCTCATAGTCGAGATCGTGGGCCGGGCCATCCTCCAGCGCGCCCGCCAGGCCGGCACTCTCCAGCTCGGCATCGCCATCCGGGCTATCCTCCGCACCATCGCCTACCTGGTCATAGGCGTCTCCGTCATCTCCATGCTCGCCCAGAACCCAGCCCTGGCCGTGAGCGTAGGCAGCCTCACCGGCCTCATCATAGGCTTCTCCACCCAGAACATCATCGGCAACGCCTTCGCCGGCATGTTCCTGGCCATCGGCCGCCCCTTCAAGGTCGGCGACGAGATCACTGTCATGGGCAACACCGGCCGCGTCGTGGAAATCGGTGTCATGCATACCATCATCGACGCCGGCGACCGCTGGGTCCTCATCCCCAGCATGTCCATGATGACCAATGTCCTTCAGCGTAAGAAGGCCGAGCCCGACGACCATCAGGGCCTCTTCTAGAGTCAGCACCCTTCTAACACCCCTTCCTCTCGCCCTCAGTCATCCAACCCATAGGGCAAGCCCCGCTTCTCATCAAGTTGGCCGGCCGAGGGATGTCAAGATAGAAGGGCATCCTGTGTGCTTGGCCTTGGTATCTTGCTGGGG
>DAOUBE010000093.1:0-2324 GCA_034432835.1 Dehalococcoidia bacterium
AACACATCGAGGGCAGATGGGTCTAACACGCCCCTTCTTGTTGCCCGTAAGTGGGTGCAGGGTGAACCCTGCTGGGTAGAAAGCGGGTCCAGGGTGCACCCTGCCAGGGCGAGCCCTGGGGTGGGGTCGCACCAGCGGCCAGGCTTGGGTACAATGTTCCTGTGAAAACCCACGTCATCGTCAAGTTCCACGAGATCGCCCTCAAAGGCAGGAACCGTCCGGTCTTCATACGGAAGTTAATGGACAACCTGGAGAGGGCCACCCAGGGTACAGGCGTGGAGCGAGTAGCCCCGGGCCCTATGATGGTGCGCCTGTCCCTGTCCCAGGACGCCGACTGGCCCCTGGTGCGAGAGCGCGTGAAGAAGTGCTTCGGGGTAGCCAAGTTCTTTCGGGCCTACAGGCTGCCCCCAGACCTGGAGATGGTAAAACAGGTCATCCCCTCTCTACTGGACGGCTTCGCGTTCCAGTCCTTCAAGATATCGGCCCACCGCTCCTACAAGCAGTTCCCGTTGAAATCCATGGACATCAACCGGGAACTGGGTGCCTATGTGCAGCAGCTCACTGGCGCCAGGGTTGATCTCACCCATCCGGAGCTGGAGATCTTCGTGGACGTGCTGCCTCGGGAGGTGATGCTGTACTTCGAGGAGGTCAAGGGCTACGGCGGGCTGCCTGTATCCATGAGCGGGAGGGTGATGGTCTTGCTATCGGGTGGAATAGACTCGCCGGTGGCCGCGTGGCAGATGATGAAGCGGGGTTGCCAGGCGCTCTTCGTGCACTTCCACAGCCATCCCCTGGTGGACACCTCGTCCATCGAGAAGGCGGTGGAGCTGGTGCAGCTCCTCACCCAGTACCAGTACCACTCGATACTCTATCTTGTCCCCTTCGCCGAGATTCAGAAGCGCATCATCCTGTCCGTTCCCGCACCCTACAGGGTGGTGCTGTACCGTCGTTTCATGATGCGCATAGCCGAGGCTCTGGCGAGGAGACAATCGGCCCTGGCCCTGGTCACGGGCGAGAGCGTGGGCCAGGTGAGCTCTCAGACCCTGGAGAACCTGGCCGCCATTGACGAGGCTGCCACCATGCCCGTCCTGCGGCCTCTCATCGGCTTCAACAAGCAGGAGAGCGTGGATGTGGCTAGGGACATCGGCACCTACCCGGTCTCCATACTGCCAGACCAGGACTGCTGTACCTTGTTCACGCCTCGCAACCCCGTCACCCACACGGAGCTGGAGACGGTGCGCCGCCTAGAGCAACTTCTGCCCGTTGGGGAGATGGTTGGGGAGACCCTCCAGCGGGTAGAAGAACGGGAATTCTTCTTCCCGTAGAGGCGTCCTGAGGCCTTAAAGGCCGCCGGTACTGACGGGGAAGTTCCCTTCTGACAGCAGGGTTAGCTTTCCCCCAACAAATGTATTACCTTCTCAATCCTACTTTCAGTGCCCCAGGTTCATTCCCACGGGCGATGCATCCAGGTTTTAGCGCAAACTATCCTGAACCCAAAGGTAGCTAGCTGAAAGACATAACCTGACTCCCAATTCAGGGTGGTGGTGGAGACGGAGGTGAGGTACAATGTGGTTGAGAAGCTGTCCTAAATGTGGAGGCGATCTCTACCTGCGACACCTGTTGACAGGTAGGGAAATGGCCTGCATACAGTGCGGGCTAATTCTATCAGCGCCGAGGGATGATGATAAAAGTCAGCCAGCAAGCAGCAACGGTATTGGTGGAATCCCTAAGGCAAAGCGGCGTAGGGCCCGAGCAAGGTCTGCGGCTGCAAAGGCAAGGTAGCAGCTACAGCCTCGAGGTGGATAGCCCCAACGATGAGGACGAGGTTATCCGCCACGAGAACTCGGTGGTCCTGATCGTCGAGCCGCAGGTCAGCGATGAGATCGGCGACGCCCTGATCGATATCGCTGATAGCCCTGAAGGGCCAAGGCTGGTTATGCGGCCCTTGGAGCAGGGCGAGGACCAGGAAGAGGAATAGTTCCTGGACTCTGCGCAGCACGCGTCGCCGGAGTTCCACATTGGAGGCCGGGGCCGCCCGGCCAGGGACCACGGAAAAGGTGCGTACCTCTCCCGAGAGCCACCTGCACAGCTTCCAATGTGACTGACTCCCCCTTAGCTCAAGCCTGATACTCCCCCCACCCTTAGCACCCAGGGATAGGTGTGTGCCTCCTGTCCTGCGAGAGCCGCTACTATCCAGCACTAGAGGTTTGTCCCTCGAGGCCGCGCCTATAGCCTAAGGATAGCGGCCTCAGCGCCAGATCAGCCTACAGATGTGTCCACAGTAAGCACACGAGGCCACTGCCGAATATATTATCGTTTATGAA
>DAOUBE010000094.1:0-2601 GCA_034432835.1 Dehalococcoidia bacterium
AACAACCAGCCCGTGACCACCAAGTATATGTATTACGCCAAGCAGAAGGGTACCCGTATTGTGGTGGTCAATCCCTACCGGGAGCCAGGCCTGGAGCGCTACTGGGTGCCTTCGGTGTTGGAAAGCGCCCTCTTCGGTACCCGCCTGGCCGACCGCTTCTTCCTCATCCACACTGGCGGCGACATCGCCTTTATCAACGGCGTCCTGAAACACCTCATGGAGAACGGCTGGCTGGACTACCGCTTCGTGGGCAACCACACCCTGGGCTTCGAGGAGCTTAAGGAGGCCCTGGACAAACAGCCCTGGGAAAAGGTGGAGGCCTACTCCGGCGCCTCCCGACAGGAGATGCTGGACTTCGCCCGCATGTACGCCCAGGCCCGCAGCGCCGTCTTTGTCTGGAGCATGGGTATTACCCAGCACCGCTTCGGCGTGGACAACGTCAAGGCCATCGTCAACCTGGCCCTGGCCCGGGGCATGGTGGGCCGGGAGAAGTGCGGCCTTATGGCCATCCGCGGCCACAGCGGTGTCCAGGGAAGCGCCGAGATGGGCGCCGTCCCCTGGCATTTCCCCGGCGGCGCACCGGCAGACGAGGAGAACGCCCGCCACTTTCAGGAGCTGTGGGGCTTCCCCGTCCCTACCTGGCGCGGCCTCTCCGCCGTGGAGACCATCGACGCCTGCCACCGGGGCGACATCGACCTGCTCTACTCCATAGGAGGCAATTTCCTAGAGACCCTCCCCGAGCCCCAGTACGTCCGCGAGGCCCTGGAGCGGGTGCCCTTGCGCGTCCACCAGGACATCGTCCTCACACCCCAGATGCTCCTGGACCCCGCCGACTGCGTTCTTTTGCTGCCCGCCCAGACCCGCTACGAGCAGCCCGGCGGCGGCACGGAGACCTCTACCGAGCGCCGCATCTACTTCAGCCCCGAAATCCCCGGCCGCCGCATCGGCGAGGCCCGAGCCGAATGGCAGGTGCTCCAGGACCTTGCCCAGCGGGCCTACCCCGACCGCGCCCAGCTCATCGCCTTCCGCAACGCCGACCACGTCCGCCAGGAGATCGCCAGGGCCGTCCCCTTCTACGAGGGCATCCAGAAGCTGCGCAAGAAGGGCGACGCCATCCAGTGGGGCGGCCCCCGCCTCTGCGACGGCGGCGTCTTCCCCACCCCCGAGGGCAAGGCCCACTTCTCCGTCCTCTCTCCCCCTGAGACCACCATCCCCGAGGGCTGGTTCCTGCTCAGCACTCGCAGGGGCAAGCAGTTCAACAGTATGGTCCAGGGTCAGCGCGACCCCCTCACCGGCGCCCAGCGCGACGCTGTATTCATCTCCCATCAGGATGCCCAAGCCCTGGGCATAAAGGACGGTGACCCCGTCATCCTGCGCTCCGATGTGGGCGAGATGCAGGGCCGCTGCCGCATCGTCCCCATCAAGGAGCGCAACGTCCAGGTCTTCTGGCCCGAGGGCAACATCCTCCTGCGCCGGGGCGTCACCGACCCCATCTGCGGCATCCCCGACTATAACACCCTGGTGCAGGTCCTCCCCGTCAAAGCGGCTCCCACTGGCGTGGAGGTCCGCGCTACAGAGGCCCCGTGAAGGAGGCGCCATGACCCTCCGCAGCACCACCCCCATCCACCTCCACCGCTTCCGGCCCGGCGGCCCCCAGGCCCACCCAGACGTCGTCGCCACCGAGGAGCCTCTGGAGGTCCGCCTCTACTGGCATGAGGGCGGCGCCCAGGTCCACCGCAGCATCGCCGTCACCATGCGCACCCCGGGCAACGATTTCGAGCTGGCCGCTGGCTTCCTCTTCACCGAGGGTATTCTGGCCCACCGCGACGCCATCCAGCGCATAGCCTATTGCACCGACGAGGCCGTCCAGCACCAGTCCAACATCGTCAACGTCTATCTCAAGCCGGGCCTGACCGTGGACGTGGACCGCCTCATGCGCCACTTCTACACCACCTCTAGCTGCGGCGTCTGCGGCAAAGCCTCCCTGGAGGCCCTTGAGGCCGCCTGCCCCTTCCCCCTCCCCTCAGCCACCCCCAGGGTGCACCCCGAAGCCATCTACCGCCTGCCTCAGGCCCTGCGCCAGGCCCAGGCTGTGTTCGAAAAGACGGGCGGGCTCCACGCCGCCGGCCTGTTCACGCCCCAGGGTGAGCTGCTATCGGTGCGCGAGGACGTGGGCCGTCACAACGCCGTGGACAAGCTGGTGGGCCAGCACTTCCTGGCTGACGAGCTGCCCCTGAGCGACCACCTACTGGTGGTCAGCGGACGGGCCAGCTTCGAGATCATGCAGAAGGCCGTGGCCGCCGGCATACCGGTGGTGGTGGCCGTGGGCGCCCCCTCCAGCCTGGCCGTGGAGACCGCCCACCAATTCGGCATGACCCTGGTCGCCTTCGCCCGGCCCGACAGCTTCAACGTGTACGCGGGGAGGGAGAGGGTGGACGGGATGTAAAGAAGACTCCCGAATTTATTTGGCGGCTTCAACCCTTACCCCGGCCGTTTTCCAAGGGAGAGGGTAGGGCTCGCCCTACACATGGTTTGGGTGCTGTGCTCCTCATAGGGAGGCGAAGCACATAAGTGGGAGGAGGCCCAGGACTTGCCCTGGTG
>DAOUBE010000095.1:0-11492 GCA_034432835.1 Dehalococcoidia bacterium
GGGCCACCTCCTTTCTGGTCTATTCTCACCCAGAAGTGTGGCCCCTTCTGCTTCTACTTTTCCACGCCTACTGTCTCATATCTATCTGAACTTTTTCAACCGGTGCCCGCGGAGGGTCCTATTCCTCTACCGCAACCTGAAGGCGCCAGCATCGCCCCCTGGCGCCTTGGCTGCTGACCCTCCGCCAACAAGAAGGGCAGGGCGCGTCCCTTGGCTCTCCCTTCGCTTCCCTCAGGGCTCCGGCCCACCAGGACAAGCTCTGGACCCGCGCCTTATAGTCCTGCTTCACCATCTCACCGGGAGCACAGCAGCCAAACCATGGTGCAGGAGAGCCTGTCACCCTGCTAGGGGTCTTGAGAAAACTGCTCTAGGAGGCCCCGAGGACGGGTGGGTGGGAAAGCCTCATCCTTTCTTGGGCACCAAAAGAGAAGGGTACAGGGCGTGCCCTGCCCGAGGACGGGTGGAAGAAACGAGGCCCCGGCTTGGGCCGCGGGGAAGGCACCGACGCCTAGAATCCTACGGCTAGACCCCCTGCACTCCCCCTTGGCAAGGAGGACGCTTAGGACGCCGGCTGCCAGGGCAGTCTCCTTGGCCCATGACCCAGGAAGTCAAAACCCCCCAAACCATGTCATGCCCAATAATCCCTGCGTGTCTTACAATGGAAGGTGGGGCCTGCACCGAACACAGTCACCGGGCAGTGACCCAGAAGGGCGGGGATGGACCATCACCCCGGGCAGCCACACCACCAAGGGCATCCGGAGCCCCAGCCCGAAGGCCGCCCACCGCCTCATGTGCGGCAGGAGGCAGGGCACCAGACCCACGGTGCCCTGTCCGGGGGAGGGGTGCAACACGGAGCCCAGATAGAGCACGCCGGCCATGAGGAGCTCTTCCGGCGCCGGTTCTGGGTGTGCCTGGTGCTGTCCATACCGGTGCTGCTGTATAGCCCGACCATCCAAGGCTGGCTGAATTTCTCCATGCCCCAGTTCCCAGGCAGCCGGTGGGTCTCTCCAGGCCTTTCCACAGTCATCTTCCTCTACGGAGGCGTGCCTTTCCTGCAGATGGCCCTGCCGGAGCTGCGCCAACGGAAGCCCGGCATGATGACCCTCATCTCCATGGCTATCAGCGTGGCCTTTGTGTACAGCCTGGTAGCCTTCTTTCGGGAGCTGGGCCAAGGGTTTTTCTGGGAGCTGGTGACGCTTATAGACGTGATGCTGCTGGGGCACTGGCTGGAGATGCGCAGCGTCAGGCAGGCGGCGGGGGCGCTGAGGGAGCTGGCCAAGCTGATGCCTGACACAGCGGAGCGGCTTCTTCCCGACGGCCGGACGGAGACGGTGGCGGTGGCGGCCCTGCGTCGAGGCGACGCCGTGCTGGTACGGCCAGGAGGCAGCGTCCCCGCCGACGGCGTGGTGACGGAGGGGGAGTCCGAGGTCAACGAGGCCATGGTGACAGGGGAGTCGCGCCCGGTGGCCAAGGGGCCCGGGGCCAGGGTCATCGCAGGGACAGTGAACGGGGACGGCAGCCTGCGGGTCCAGGTTACGGCCGTGGGCGAGGAGACGGCCCTGGCGGGCATCATGAGGCTGGTGGAGGAAGCTCAGCGGAGCAAGTCTCGCACCCAGGTGCTGGCCGATAGGGCGGCGGGATGGCTTTTCTACACCGCCCTGGCGGTGGCCGCCGTGACAGCCGTGGCCTGGGCGGTGGCCGTCGGGCCGCAAGAGCAACTGGTGGAACGGGTGGTCACCATCCTGGTCATCGCCTGCCCCCACGCTCTGGGGCTGGCCATCCCTCTGGTAGTATCCATAGGCACCACCATGGCTGCCAGCTGCGGGATCCTGGTGCGGAGCAGGTTGGCCCTGGAGGAGGCACGCCAGGCCGACCTGGTGGTCTTTGATAAGATGGGTACCCTGACCAGGGGTGAGTTCGGAGTAGTTGGGGTGAGGACGTCAGGCGAGATGGGTGAGGAGGAGGCGCTAGCCCTGACGGCAGCCGTCGAAGGGGACTCGGAGCACATCATCGCACGGGCCATCCGCAGGGAGGCGGAGGTTCGCCAGCTCTCACTGCCCAAAGTAACTGACTTCCAGGTGTTCAAAGGCCGGGGTGTGCGGGCCTCGGTGAACGGGAGGAGCTTCCATGTTGGAGGGCCCAGGCTGCTAGAGATGCTGGGAGTGACGCCGCCCCAGCAGTTGGTCCAGTTTGCCGGGGACAGCGGCGCCAAAGGCCAGACGGTGGTCTATCTGGTGGGGGACAGCACAGTCCACGCCGTTCTGGCCCTGGCGGATGTCATCCGTCCGGAGAGCCGGGAGGCCGTGGGCCGCCTCAGGGCAATGGGGATAGAGGTGGCCATGCTTACGGGGGACAGCCTGGCCGTGGCCGAGGCCGTGGCCGGGGAGCTGGGTATTGGCACCTACTTCGCCGAGGTGCTGCCAGAGCATAAGGACCAGAAGGTGGCGGAGCTCCAGGCCCGAGGCAAGCGAGTGGTCATGGTGGGGGACGGCATCAACGATGCCCCGGCCCTCACCCGGGCGGACGTGGGGATCGCCATCGGAAGCGGAACGGATGTGGCCGTGGAGTCAGCAGATGTCATATTGGTGAGGAACGACCCGCAGGATGTGGTGAAGGTGGTGGGGCTGAGCAAGGCCAGCTACAGGAAGATGGTGCAGAACCTGCTGTGGGCCACGGGGTACAACTTGGTGGCGCTGCCGCTGGCGGCTGGGGCCCTGGCGCCCATGGGTGTGCTGCTGACGCCTGCCCTGGGGGCCCTGTTCATGTCGCTGAGCACGGTCATAGTAGCGGTGAATGCCCAGTTCCTGAGACGGGTGAAGCTGTGAGGTGAGGCCAGGGCGGGGACGCCCCCAGGAAAGCCCCCGATACCACGCCCTACACCGGGCCTGCCGTCTCAGGCCAACGTTTATAGAACGTTCATATCGCCCGGGCCCTGGTTCATGCCCTGTTCATTCCCAGGCGGGTATCCTGGGCCAGTAGAGGGCGTGAATACCCTCCGAAGCTGTGCATTCTTCCTGAGGTAGCTGGTACTCCAGGGACATGTACTAGGACCTCACTGTGGGCGCCCTGGGCCGCAGAAGGCCTGGGGTCCAAGGGGTCTCCCCCTGACCGGCGCAGGGTGGTGTGGCACGGGATGAGAAGGACGGCTTTACAAGAGGAGACCCAGGTCGAGCGGTCCATCCACAGCCTGCCTGTCCCTGAGGTATTCCAGTTGTTGGGGTCAAGACCGACGGGGCTGAGTCAAGCTGAGGCCCTGGCAAGGCTCCAGCGCTTCGGCCCCAACACGGTCGCCAGGGTCAGGGGCAGACCTCTGGCCCTGAAGCTCCTAGCCAACCTCACTCACCTAATGGCCGTTCTCCTGTGGATAGGAGGCTTCATCGCCTTCGTTGCCCGGCTGCCCCAGCTCGGCATCGCCATATGGACGGTGGTGGTGATCAACGGCGTCTTCAGCTTCTGGCAGGAGTACAAGGCCGAACGGGCAACGGAGGCGCTGCGGCGGCTGCTTCCCACCTATGCCCGCGTTCTCAGAGACGGGGAAGAGCGGCGCGTTCTCGCTGAAAGCCTGGTACCAGGGGACGTGCTGGTGCTGGCCGAGGGTGACCGCGTCCCTGCCGATGGCCGCGTGGTGCAGGCGGTGGAGCTGTACGTGGACCAGTCCACTCTGACCGGTGAATCGAGTCCCGTGCGCAAAGTGATGGAGCCCACCCTAAGGGCTGGCCGGACTCGAGCCGAGGTGGCCAACCTGGTCTTCAGCGGCACCAGCGTCACCTCCGGCTCAGCCAAGGTGGTGGTGTTTGCCACTGGCATGAACACCCAGTTCGGCAGGATCGCCCACCTGACTCAGAGCGTGGTGGAAGAGCCCAGCCCCCTTCAGAAAGAGATGGGGCGGGTGACGCGGGTGGTCACGATGGTGGCGGTGAGCGTGGGCCTGCTGTTCTTTTTGCTGGCTGTGTCCCTAGGGGGCATGGACCTGGCCGTGGGCTTCATCTTTGGCTTGGGCATGATCGTGGCCTTTGTGCCCGAAGGGCTACTGCCCACGGTGAGTCTGGCGCTGGCTATGGGGGTGCAGCGCATGGCCCGCCGTAACGCCCTGGTGAAACGCCTCTCCGCCGTGGAGACCCTGGGCAGTGCTACTGTGATCTGCACCAACAAGACGGGCACTCTGACCCAGAACGAGATGACGGTGCAGGAGATATGGGTCGCCGGCCGCCGCCTGACGGTGATGGGTGTTGGCTACGCCCCTGAGGGGCAGATCCTTGAGGGCGGGCGCCCGGTCAGCCGCCCAGCCGAAGGGGACCTGCGCGAGCTGTTGGTGGCGGCGGCCCTGTGCAACGATTCTCGGCTGCTCCCACCGGAGGGAGAATCGCCTCGGTGGTCCGCCCTCGGGGACCCTACCGAAGCGGCCCTGCGGGTGGCGGCTTTGAAGGGTGGTGTGGACCCGGAGGCCGAGGGGGAACGGACTCCCCGGGTCCTGGAGCTGCCCTTCGACTCCCGCCGCAAGCGCATGACCACTATCCACCGAGCGGGGGCGGCCAGGGTAGCCTACGTCAAGGGCGCACCCAAAGAAACCCTGGCGCTGTGTAGCTATATCCTGCATGACGGTCAGGTATTGCCTCTGGACGAAGTGCTGCGGGCAAGGATCACGGCGGCCAACGATGATTACGCTCGCAGCGGCCTGCGAGTCCTGGCGGTGGCCCTTCGCGTTCTGCCTGAGGACCTGACCGAGCACACTCCCCAGGCCATAGAGCGGGACTTGACCTTCCTAGGCCTAATGGCCATGTTGGACCCGCCTCGCCCAGAGGTGGCCGAGGCGGTGGGGAAGTGCCACCGGGCGGGCATTAGGATTGTGATGATTACCGGCGACTACGGCCTGACCGCTGAGAGTATCGCTCGGCGGGTAGGCATGGTGCGGGGCCCGCGGCCCCTCCTTATCACAGGAACGGAGTTGGACTCCATGGACGACCAGGCCCTGCGGGAGGCGCTGGGGCACGAGGTGATCCTGGCCAGGGTAGCGCCGGAACACAAGCTGCGGGTGGTCACGGTACTCAAAGAAATGGGCCACGTGGTGGCGGTCACCGGCGACGGGGTCAACGATGCCCCCTCTCTCAAACGGGCCGACATAGGGCTGGCCATGGGTCTCACCGGCACGGATGTGGCCAAAGAGGCTGCTGACATCGTCCTGACTGACGATAACTTCGCTTCCATCGTTATGCAATAGAGGAGGGGAGAACGGTGTATGACAACATCAAGAAATTCACCACCTACATCTTTACCAGCAATACTCCGGAGGCGGTGCCCTTCATCCTGTTTGCCTTCACCGGTGGCCGAATCCCCTTGGCCCTCAACATTATGCAGATCCTCTCCATAGACCTGGGTGCCGATATTGTGCCGGCCCTGGCGTTGGGTGCTGAGCCTCCCGAGGCAGGGGTCATGGACCGCCCGCCCCGCAGCCCCAAGGAGCACGTCATCACCTGGGGACTGCTGAGACGGGCCTACCTATGGCTGGGCCCAGTCCAGGCCCTGGCAACCATGATGGCCTTCTACTTCTACTACTGGACCAACGGTTACCGGGGCCAATGGCTGGACCTCCCCGATAGTGGCCCCATCTATAAGGCCGCATCAGCCATGGCCTTAGCCTCGGTGGTGACTACGCAGATAGGCAACGTTTTCGCTCAGCGGACCGAGAGGAGCTCCATTCTGCAGGTCGGTCTATTCACAAATCGTCTGGTCTGGGTGGGCATCGCCTCGGAGCTGGTGCTCATCGTCTTGGTGGTGTATGTACCAGGCCTTCAGTCCATATTCGGTACTGCGCCGTTGGACCCAGGCTATTGGCTGTTCCTCTTCACATGGGCGCCATCCCTGCTGGTGGTGGATGAGCTGCGCAAGGCACTGGTGCGGCGGCGAGAACGCCGAGTCCAAAGGAGGTGACCTGTGAGGTTCATAGTTGTCGGCTGTGGTCGTGAGGGGGCCGGCTTGGCTCGCCACTTGAGTCAGCGAGGCCACCGGGTAACAGTGGTGGACAGGGAGCCAGCCTCTTTTCAGCGCCTGGGCCCATCGTTCCAGGGCCAGACCATAGCGGGGGTGGGCTTTGACCATAAGGTGTTGCTCGACGCCGGCATTGAGCGAGCCGATGGCCTGGCGGCACTGACTAACAGCGATGAGGCCAATGTGGTGACAGCTCGCGTGGCCAAGCAATTCTTCCGGGTGCCCAGGGTGGTTGCCTGCCTGTACGACCCTCAGAAGGCCGAGGTTTACCGGCGGCTGGGACTGCACGCCATTACCCCGGCAACGTGGGGCATCCAGCGAATGGCTGAGCTACTCTGCTACTCCAGCCTGCACTCGGTCATGAGCCTGGGTAACGGCGAGGTAGATGTAGTGGAGGTGGAGGCACCGCACCTTCTGGCGGGCCAAACGGTGGAGGAGCTGACAGTCCCTGGAGAGGTCCTGGTGGTGGCCATAACCCGGGGAGGCCGGACCTTTGTCCCTGTGGCCAAGACGGTGTTGCAGGAGGGTGACCTTATCCATGTGGTGGCGCAGACAGCCTCGGCCGACCGGCTGAAGTCGCTTTTTGGATTGGTCTGAGGAGGGAGACGATGGATGTCGTTATAGTGGGTGGAGGCAAAGTGGGGGTGTACCTGGGCTCGCTGCTGCTTTCCCAGGACCACCGAGCCAAGGTGATTGAAGTGCAGCGGGAGAAGGTCCCAGTCTTGCTCAGAGACCTACCTCAGAGGTCTGTGATCTTGGGCAGCGGCACCGACCTCTCTGTACTGGAGGAGGCCCAGATACGGCGGGCCCAGGTGGTAGCCGCGGTGACAGGCGATGACGAGACCAACCTGGTGGTGACGAGCTTGGCCCGTTTCGAGTTCGGCGTCCCAAGGACCATCGCCCGCGTGAATAATCCCAAGAACGCCTGGCTATTCACACCCAGCATGGGTGTGGACGTGGCGGTGAACCAGGCGGACCTGATGGCTCGCCTGATCCTCGAGGAGATGTCTCTGGGTGAAATGATGACCCTGCTAAAGCTGCGCAAGGGGCAATTCTCTCTGGTGGAGGAAACAGTGCACCCCACGGCGGTGGCTGCGGGTAAGGCCGTCGGTGACCTGAGCCTGCCCAGCCAGTGTGTGCTGACGGCTGTCCTACGGAAGGGCAAGCTCTTCCTCCCGCGGGCTGAGCTGGTCCTGGAGCCCGGCGACGAGGTCCTGGCCATAGTGCACGCGTCACAGGTACAAGAGTTGCAGGCGCTTCTGGGCCTTAAAGACAAGGCCTTCTAACCCCAGTCCGCTGAGCGATGCGGGCCCTGGGTAGCCATGGGCCAGAGGCTGGTATGCGGAGCAAGGGATTCTACGGGTTACAGCAGGCCCATCTCGCGGAGGAGTTTCTCCTCTCGCGCCTTGACGGCCCTGGCCGCCTCCAGCACCTCCTGGGCCCGGTCCACCGGGATGAAGATGACCCCCGTGTCGTCGCCCACCACGATATCGCCGGGGTGGACCTGCACTCCGCCGCAGTTGATGGGCTGATTGACAGCCAGGGTATCCAGGGTGATGTGGCTGGACTGGGGGGTGAAGCCTCGCACGAAGGCTGGCAAGCCCGAGGCGATCATATCGTTCTGGTCTCGGGCGGCGCCGTCGATAACCACGCCGGCCAGGCCCTTGCGCTTGGCCCGCAGGGAGAGCAGCCCGCCCCAGGTGCAGACATCGATGCGGCCTCCCACGGCGATGACCATGACGTCGCCGGGCCGGGCGGTCTCCTCCATGACCTTGCTGTGGCGGGTGAGGTGGTCGGTGCCAGCGCCGGGACGGCGGGGCCCCTGGAGGACGGTGACGGCGCGGCCCACCATGTGGGGCTGGTTGCGGTCGATGGGGTGGATGCCCGCGGCCACGCCGCCCAGAAGGCCCAGGCCGTCCATGGCATCGGCGATGTTACCCGTGGGTATACCTCGAAAACCCTCTATAAGCTTCTGGACATTCGCCTCACTCACTGTAGCCATGCTCTGCCTCCTACGTGTTTATACCAGTCCTGCACGGGGCTGGCGTTGTTGCGGGGGCGCCCCTGGGTGTTCGCCCTGATGCCCAGGCAGACGGGCAGGTCTGCCCCAGCTCCTACGGGACCACTTGTACCTTGATGGCCCCGGTCTTCTTATTGTAAGCGGTGTCCAGGGCCTCCTGGATGCGGTCCAGGGGGAAGCGGTGGGTGACGATCTGCTTCAAGGGCACGCGGCCCGAGGCCATAAGGCCGATGGCTATTTCGAAGTCGTGGTGGCCGTCCAGGACACTGTAGCAGGAGGAGAAGAGGAAGGTCTGCTCTTTGAGGAGGGGCTGTAGCATGTCCATGGTCACGGGCACGCGGAAGCCGCCCAGGATAACGACCTTTCCCTGGCTGCGGCAGAGTTTAACTGCCTGGAGCAGGGTGTCCGAGCTGTGGCCGCCCACGGTCTCTATAACAACGTCAGCGCCGCGGCCTTCAGTGGCCTGGGCCACAGCATCCCACATCTCGTCGGTGTTGGGAGAAAGGACGTGGTCGGCGCCCAGGCGCCGGGCCATCTCGGCCTGATGGGGATGCCTGGCGGTGACGAACACCTGGCCGGCACCCAGCGCTCGGGCGGCGGCAACGCTGGTTAGGCCGATGGTGCCCGCGCCCAGGACCACCACGGTCTCGCCGCCGCGGATGTGGGCCAGGCGCACGCCATGAACGCTGACCGCCAGGGGTTCCACCAGGGCACCCTCCTCCCACGAGAGGCTGTCGGGCAGCTTGTAGCAGCCTGGGGCCTTGCGGCGGAGGTACTGGGCAAAGCCGCCGCTGGTGTCCTGGGAGCGGTACTGACAGAAGCGGAACTGGCCCTGGCGGCAGTACCAGCAACGGTTGCAGGCCCGGCCCTGGCCAATGCCCTCCACGGCGACGCGGTCGCCTGGGCGCAGCCCCTCCACCCCCGGGCCTACCTCGGCCACTTCGCCGGCGATCTCGTGGCCGGCCGGCTGAGTCTCGGGCTGGGTGGCGTCGGCGTATATCAGGAGGTCGGAGCCGCAGATGCCCGTGGTGCGCACGCGCACCACCACGTAGCCCGGCTCCGCCACCGGTCGGGGCAACTCCACCAGGTGCATGGAGCCCTTGCCATCGTGTAAGGCTGCTTTCATGGTAGCCATGGTTCACCTCCAGGTGTTTTGGGGGCTGGCCGCCTCATGCTCCCCCAGGGCGGGCAGGGTGGGTCTGGGTCCTTCTTTTGGGCACCCAAGATAGGTTGTGTTTGGTCCCACCCACCCGGCAGGACTAGCCTGCCCTCTCCATGGGTACAGGGTGAGAGTCAAAGGGTGTCCCCCTTGGCATGGGGGACTCCAGGGGTCTAGATGGTGGCTTCTAGCCCCTGGTGCCCTTCCCTCCCTATTGCCCAAGATGGGTTCTTGCTTCTCCCGCCCGCTCTCGGCACGTCTCAGGAGGGGCAGCCTTGACCAGCCAGGGTAATCCACCCTTGGCCCCCTGTGAGAGCTGGGCGAGGGCCCCCACCGAGGCAGGCGGGCCGGCCCGGCGAAGCGCTCCAGCGTGGCCCAAGGATACATCACCAGAGGCCGGGGCGCAAACGGACCAGGCCTTCACGATGCCTTTACAGGGACGAAGGGCCTTTTCACGTCCTCTTCATCGTCCCGGGGTACGGTGACAGCGTGACAACTCCAAATCACGTGCCCCGGCCAGCGGTGGGCAGGGCGCCTGGCGCCGGTGGGGGCCAGAAAGGAGCAAGGGGATGGAAAGGGTTACCGAGCCTTTGAGGGAGGAGCACAAGGAGCTACTGCCCCAGATCGAGGCGCTGCGGGCTGTGGCCGACTCGATAGGGGAGCAGTCGCCGGAGTTGTTGGCCACGGACATAGGCGGCGTGTACCACTTCCTGAGGCACGACCTCATCCCCCATGCCGAGGCGGAGGACCGCGTGATGTACCCCACCGTGGGCAGGGTGATGGGTGCCCCCCAGGCCACCGCTACCATGAGCCGGGACCACGTGGAGGTGGGGCGGCTCACCGAGGAGCTAGAGTCCCTGCGCTGGCAGCTCCGGGCCGGCGGCCTTACTCCCTCCGTGGCCAGGGACCTGCGGCGGGTACTCTACGGGCTGTACTCCTTGGTAAGGACCCACTTCGCCAAGGAGGAGGAGATATACCTCCCGCTGCTGGACGCCCACCTGACGCCTGACGAGGCGCGCCAGATGTTCCACGCCATGGAGGAGGCGGCCGAGGCTGCCAGGGCCAGAGTCGCCTGGCGGTAGAAGGCGGAGCTACCCCAGGTCACAGGCGCACCAGGCGCACCCCCTCCTGGTCCACCAGAATGCCCGTCCTGGTGGGGATGCGGAAGAAGAAGTTGAAGGGGACGCCGGCCAGGGAGCCGGTGTTGGCAACCCTGGCCCGCTGGGATATGGCGGGCACGTGGCTGTGGGCGGTGAACAACCACGCGTCTTGGGGGAGCCCCAAGCGCCGCTTGCCCAGCCGCTCCAGGGGCAGGGGGTAGCCCACCAACCTAGCTGCCCAGGATACCACACCCCCCACGTAGCCGTTGAAGAAAAGATCGCCGTGGGTGGCCAACACCTCCAGAGGGCCCAGAGTGAACCTGGCGTACCTGCCCAGATGCCGGAACCGGACCTTCCCAAGAGGAATTTCGCTGTTGGGCAAGGGAGGGTCGTGGCTGCGGGCGCTGATGAAGTACACCTCTCCGGCGAACCCCTCCGGCAGGAAGGTCTCCAGGGCCCTCTGTATCCTTTCTGCCTCCGTGGCCCCAAAGATTCGATAGTAGTATCGGGGCGCTTCAAATAGGTCCCCCAGGACCACCACCGCCGCCACCCCTTGGGGCAGGGTGATAGGGAACCTGGTCTGGGGGCTCTTGAGCTGGAGGTCGGACAGGAAGAGGGTGCCCCCCGGCAGGGTGAGGGCTGGGAGCTTGTGGACCTCCCTGGCGACGGCCGCGACGCCGGAACCCAGCAGCACGGGGAGCTTGGGCAGCGCTAGGGCAGCCAGCAGGGCCATGGCTGCCAGAAAGAGTAACGCGCTGACCAGTACCAGCAGGGCTATGGACCGCTCCTCAGCTCCTTAGGGTGGCGCCAACCTCACGGCTCAGGGATGACACGATCTCCTGAAGGGCCTGGTTGGCCTCCTCGGCACTAAGGGTGCGCTCAGGCGACTGGAAGTAGATGTGATAGGCCAGGGAGCGGGTGCCCTGGGGGACGCGCTGGCCGGCGTACACATCAAAGAGCACGGCGTGGGAGACCAGGGGGTGCCCGACGATGAGCTGGCGCACCTGCTCGGCGGGGACGTCTTGGCGCACCACCACGGCCAGGTCGCGGATGGCGGGCGGGAAGCGGGAGAAGGGCTGATAGCGGCGCTCCTCGGGTGGAGCCACGGCCAGCAGCGCCTCCAGGTCCAGCTCGAAGAAGGCCACGGTGGCACCTTCCAGGTCGAAGGCCTCCAGGGTCTGAGGGTGCAGCTCCCCTATAAGGCCAAGCTGCCGGCCGCCGCTGAAAA
>DAOUBE010000096.1:0-7179 GCA_034432835.1 Dehalococcoidia bacterium
ACGGTGCCGCCGGGCGAGCCCTGCCAGCGGAGGTAGATTATCGCCCTTTTACCAGGCTGGATGGACGCGGTTGGGTCTGCAGCAGTGCCTTGGCCTGGGCCAGCAGGGCTTCGTCGGCACCCCGCTGAGGCACCAGCACCCCGTTCTCCAGGGAGCACAAAGGAACCCCGTCCCGGAACAACACGCGGTTTCCTGGCATGGCGGGCACCCTCTCCCCGGGCGTCAGGATACCCACCAGGTTGAGAGGGTCGCAGGCAGAGACCACCACCATCAGGCCTGTAGGCTCGCTGTTCTTCACGCTGCGCAGATTCTCCACGGCCTCGGGCATGGCGAACTGCTCGCCCACGAACCCGGCCACAAAGCGCCCGCCCCGGATCTCGCCCCGGGCCTCCAGGCGGCGCAGCACGTACACCAGGTCCCGCCAGCGGGGTGCCACGGGCTCCCGGGCCAGCAACTCCGGGAACAGGACGCCGTACCGCCGGAGAAGCTGGCGGGCCCTGGCCTCCACCGTGTTGGCTTGAGGCTCCAGGGCTTCTAGCAGCGCCCAGCGGGTGAACTGGGACCACTGGAGCTGGAGGCCGGGGCGCCGCTGCCTGGCCTTGCGGCGGCCGGAGCTGGGGCCGCCCCGGAGGCGCAGACGTAGCGACTCCAGACTGTCAGAGGTCACCAGGCCGGCGGCCACCAGTTGCCACAGGGCCTCATCCACCTCCGAGGGCAGCCGGCGCGTCCATGCGGCGATGGTGGAGGCGAAGGAGGCGCCACGGCGACGCAATACGTCCAACACCTCTCCGGCAGCCCCGGTCAGGTGCATCCCGTCTTGTGGCGGTGGGTCTAGCAGCCAGTCCAGGGCCTCCCGCAGGGCCAGGGTAATGGGCGTGGCCTTAGTCAGGGCGGCCAGCGAGCCGTTACCACCCTCCTGGCGTCTGCTCAGGCGGCCCCACACCACCTGTCCGCTGAGGGAAAGGCGGTCCAGAAGGAAGGTATCATACTCCGCTATGCGGGCGGGCAGAATCTCCGACTCCCAGGCGGCGGCTGCGGCCTCGAAGCCCTGGAGCTGTTGGATGACCTCCAGCAGCCCGCCCTCTCCACTGAGCCTGAACGAAGGCTCCGCATGCTGCCACTGGAAAAGGAAGCGCAGGAAGGTGGCCTGGGGGACAGGCTCCACCTGCTTCCGTAGCCCTTCGATGGTGGCTCGGTGGATGCGGGCCAGGATGCGCCGGTCGCAGAACTCCTCCCCTTCCACGCCGGGGCGGAAGTGGCCCCGCAGGGCCAGGCCCTCGGCCTCCAAGCGGGCCAGGGCGGCGTCTATGGCGGTCTGGCGAAGCGAGAGGACTCCCGCCAGGTAGGCCGGGGTGAAGGGTCCAGAGCACTCCACCCAGCCTCGTACCAGGGATGCAGTGGCTTGCTCCTGGTCCGTGGTCTGCTGCACCAGCCCCGCAGGGGGCCGAGGCTCCAGGGTAGCGCCAGGGTAGGCAGCCAGGGCCTCGACCAAACGCTCGGCGGCCACCCAGGCAACGGTGCCGCTGGGCCCCCGCAGCCGGTAGGCCCTACCCTGGCGGGCCAGCTCTTGGAACCACTGCTCACGCTCAGTGGCCGTGCCCTCCTCCCGGGGCCAGGGGAAGGCCTGGGGGAGCACCCCCAGCATTAGCAGGGCATCGTGGAGCTCCTCAGGGTCGCGCACCACCGGCCAGGCGTTCTCCGACTCCCGCCTGATAGCCTCGGGGTCCAGGGCAGCCAGGTCCCGGGCATCCTCAGGCAGGGCGCGGCGCAGGGAGACGGCCCGGGCGCGGCGCTCCTCCAGGGGAGCATCGTCAAGGAAGGCGTAGGGGGCCGCGTTCAAGATCTGGTGGGCAAAGGCCGAGGGCTGGACCGTCTCCCGGGCGTACACCTGGATCTCGCCCCGCTCCATGGCGGCCAGGACCGCCTTGAGGCCCTCCAGGTCCACGGCCTCGGTCAGGCAGTCGCGCACCGTCTCGAAGATCAAGGGGTGATCGGGAGGCTCTATGTCTCCGGGCATGGCGTTGTCCTGGCACTGCACCTGGGCGGGGAAGACGGCGGCCAGGAGGTCATCGGAGCGCATGCGCTGGAGGGGTGGGGGCACCTTCTTTCCGCCGGAGTGGCGCAGCACAGCCAGGGCGCGGGTGACTACCCAGCGCCAGCGGGTGCCGAAGAGGGGCGCCTGCAGGATGGCCTGGAGGAGGACGTCCTGCACGTTGCGCGATGACAGATAGGTGAACACGTCCTCCAGGGGGAAGGAGAGGTTGGGGCCCAGGGAGAAGTTGAGACCATCGTCGGTGGCTGAGGCCTGGAGCTCGAAGTCAAAGATGCGGCAGATGCGTTTGCGCAGGGCCATGCCCCAGGCCCGGTTGATGCGGGAGCCGAAGGGAGCGTGGATGACAAGCTGCATGCCGCCGCTCTCGTCGAAGAAGCGCTCCGCCACCACGCGCTGGCCGGTGGGCACCAGGCCCAGGACTCGCTTGCCCTCCTCCAGGTAGGCCACCAGTTGCTGGGCTGCCTCGGGGGATACGCCGGCCTCGGCCATGACCCACTGGCTGGCCTGCTGGGGGTCGGCCAGGCGCTGGTCAACACCGTCCCGCACCTGGCTGACCTCCTCCGACAGCTCCCACGTCCTGCCGGGGGCCTCGCCCAGCCAGAAGGGTATGCTGGGGGTCAGGCCCTGGGCGCTCTCCACTCGGACGCGCCCTGACTCTACCCGTCGTATGCGCCAGGGGGTGTTGCCCAGCAGAAAGACGTCCCCGGCCATACTCTCTACGGCAAAGTCCTCGTTGACGGTTCCCACAAATACTCCCTCGGGGTCGGCTATGACATCGTAATCGGCGTTGTCTGGTATGGCCCCACCGCTGGTGAGGGCGGCCATGCGGGCGCCACGTCGGGCCTTGAGCCTGCCGTTGATGCGGTCACGGTGGAGGAGGGCGCCGCTGCGTCCCAGTCGTGGCGCCCAGCCCTCGGACAGCACCTGAAGCACCTGGTCAAACTTCTCGCGGGGCAGGTCTCGGTAAGGATAGGCGCGACGGCAAAGCTGGAAAAGGGCTTCCTCGTCCCAGTCCTCCACCACGCAGGCGGCCACTATCTGCTGGGCCAGCACATCCAAGGGCCAGGCCGGGATTTTGATGGTGTCCAGAACCCCCCGGCGGACAGCCCGCATAAGGGCGGTGCACTCCACCAGCTCGTCCCGGGTCAGGGGGAAGAGGCGACCCTTGGGGGTGCCGCCCAGGCTGTGGTTGGAGCGGCCGATGCGCTGGAGGAGGACGCTGATGGAGCGAGGGGAGCCTATCTGACACACCAGGTCCACCACGCCGATGTCTATGCCCAGCTCCAGGGAGGCCGTGGCCACGCACACCTTTACCTGGCCCTTTTTCAGCTTCTCCTCGGCGGACAGGCGGGTAGCTCGGGAGAGGCTGCCGTGGTGGGCCACCACCGCGTCCTCGCCCAGGCGCTCCGATAGTTGATGGGCCACTCGCTCCGCCAGGCGGCGGGTGTTGACGAAGAGCAGGGTGGTGCCGTGGGCTTTGACCAACTCCGCGACGGCGTCCAGGGTCTCGGCCCACAGCTCGTGGGTGGCAATGGGGCCAAGCTCCCTTCTGGGCATCTGGATGGCCAGGTCTATGGCCCGGGCGTGGCCCGTGTCCACGATAATGCAGTCAGGGGTGCCGTCGGGGGCGATGTTCTGGGTACCCACCAGGAGGCGGGCCATCTCCTCCATGGGCCGCTGGGTGGCCGACAGGCCGATACGGGTGACGGGGCCTTGGGCCAGGGCGCACAGCCGCTCCACCGTCAGGGACAGGTGGGAGCCCCGCTTGTCATCGGCCACGGCGTGGATCTCGTCCAGGATGAGGGTCTTAACGCTCCTGAGCCCCTTGCGCCCGCTGCGGGAAGTGAGCAGTAGGTAGAGGGACTCCGGAGTGGTGATGAGGATGTGGGGGGGCCGGCGGGCCATCTTCTGGCGCTCCGAGGCCTTGGTATCGCCAGTGCGAACGGCGGTGCGGATGTCAGGGAAGGGAAGGCCCATCTTCTGGGCCAGGGCGGCCATCTCCTCCAGGGGAGCCGCCAGGTTCTTCTGGATGTCGTTGGAGAGGGCCTTGAGGGGCGATACGTACACCACCTGGGTGGCGTCGGGCAGCCCCTCCTCCAGTCCTTGGCGGACCAGGCGGTCTATGCAGGTGAGGAAGGCCGCCAGGGTCTTGCCCGAGCCTGTGGGGGCAGCGATAAGGGTGTGCCTGCCCTGGGCGATGGCTGGCCAGCCCAGGGCCTGGGCCTGAGTGGGGCCGGCAAAACGGCTACGAAACCAGGCCTGTACAATGGGGTGAAAAAGCGAAAGGGGCATGGGGATAGTTTAGCACAAAGGAATCAAGACACGTGAGGCCCACCCGTCACCCTGATGCAGGCGGTCAGTTCTTAATCTGGGGCAGTATCACCCTGGCCAGGGCCCGGCGCAGCTCGTTCAAAGACGGGGGCTCGGACAGGAGCTCGTCCACTTGGTGGGGGGTGCTCCCGTTGGCCTTGAGATGTTGGCCCCAGCCGGTGAGCATGATCACCAAGGTCTCCGGGGACTCCTCTTTGATGGCCCGGGCCACCTCACGCCCGTCCATGTGAGGCATACCCAGGTCGGTGATGACCGCGTCGAACCGCTGGCCCTGCACCAGGGCTGCGTGGAAGGCCTGTAGACCCTCCCGCCCGTCCTCGGCGACCTCCACGTAGTGGCCGTCGCTGCCCAGCATCTCCCGGAGCAGCTCTCTCAGGGAGCGCTCGTCGTCGATGCACAGGACTCGCAGGGGCGTCGCCGGCATCACCACCTCCAGGTGGTTACGGGTATTGTCCCTGGAGACCACGCGAATGGGGAAGACAAGCCGCACAGTGGTACCCTTGCCCAATTGGCTTTCGATGTCAATGCTCCCCTCGTGGCGCTGCATGACCCCGAAGACCATGGCCAGACCCAGGCCGGAGCCGCGCTCCCCCTTGGTGGAGAAAAAGGGCTCCAGGCAGCGCTGGCGCGTCTGCTCATCCATACCAATGCCGGTGTCCACCACCTCCAGGGCGATGTGGGAGGGAGAGTCGGCGTCATAGCGCATAGTGCCGTGGGACCAGGTCCCCGCCCGAGTGCGAATGGTCAGAGTCCCGCCCTGGGGCATGGCATCCACGGAGTTGAAGACCAGGTTGGTTATGGCCTCGCGTATCTCGCTGGGGATGCCCATCATTAGGGGCAGGGTAGGCTGGAGGTCCAGCCTCATGTCAATCATGGCGCCGTGCTCGATGGGGATGTCCCGCCAGCGAGGTCGGGTGAGCTCGACGACCTGCTGGACCTGCTCGTTCAGGTTCACGGGAGAAAGGGCCTCCTGGCCCGCGCGCTGGCGGTAAAACTCCCTCACACGCCCCACTATATGGGCGATGTCCTGCCCCGCCGTCCTGATGGCGTTCAGGTAGCGTTTAGCCCGGGCGCTCAGGCCCTGCTCCTTCTGGAGGAGCAGCTCGGCGAAGCCTATGATGGGCGAGACGGCGTTGTTCAAGTCGTGGGCTATGCCTGAAGCCATCTGGCCCAAGGCCAGGAGCCGCTCCTGGCGGATGAGTTGTTTCTCCAGGGCCTGGCGCTCCGTTAAGTCGCGGGCGACGCCGTGGAACAGACGCTCGCCGGCAACCTCCACAAAGGCACCGTGAAGCTCCACAGTAACCATGGCCCCAGAGTGTGAGCGAAGGTCCAACTGAATACGCATGGGCCTTCCCCGGGCAGCTCGTTCGAAGGCTTGCTGGAAAGGCACATGCTGCTGGCTGCTCACCAGCTCCAGCAGGGGGCGGCCCTTGAGCTCCTCGGGGGTGGCCTCCAGCAAGAGGCAGGTGGCGGGGTTGACGTCCACCAGCACACCTTCCTGGTTGGTCACCATCACGCTGTCGCTCATGGTGTCGTGCAGGGTGCGGTAGCGTTCATTGGCCTCTTCAGACCTGTGCCACAGCTCCTCGGCCCGCTGGCGCTCCTGGCGGAGCCGGGAAACCAGGCGCACCGTGAGCCCACCGGTGATGACCATGAAGAGAATCCTAAGGGGAATTTGCTGCCCCGGGTAACTGTCCCATCCGTAGTAGTGGATAGTACTCCATGACATCCAGGTCACCCAGAGGACGGTGTAGATGGCTCCCAGGCCCCACCCCAGCCGGGCGACACCTACGCTGAGCACGGGGAACAGTATGAGGTACAGGTCGGTGATTCTTCCGGACTGGGCTACCGCCGGGTCCACCACAGCCCATCCCGCCAAAAGGGCGGCGTTATCCATTACAAGGCCTATGAAGAACACCAGGCGGAACAGGCCGCGGGAAAGAAGGAAGGCCAGGATGGCGTTGTACGCCAGGACCAGGGTAACCAGTACCAGGATGAAGCCATAGACAGAGGTTCCCCGGAGAAACAGCACCGTGCCGATGGCCACCGTGGCGATGACGGCCATGCGCCCCACCACCCAGCCCCACTCCGTGGTGGCGTTGGTGTACACCTCTAGGTGGCTCCAGCACCATCCGAGAAACTTGCAGGGGCGCCGCACCTTTTTAACGTATGCTCTCAAGGTTTCCTGGGACCTCCTGGCTATTGCCTGGCCCGAATTTGCGCTCTTGGAGGGCATCGTGCCCGGCTACTCTGGACCTCCAAAGGGGTCACCGTTAGGGTCTCCTACGGAGTGCAAAGGCAGCGTTAGCTCCACCTCCGAGGCCGATGTGAAGCCGTGGCCTGGGTTGGGAATGGTCCGCCAGTGGCAGGTGCCACTGGCGAGGCGAGCGTAGAGGCGGGTCAGGAAGGGTACGGAGTTCTGTCTTGGGGCGTCCTCGTCGCCCACGTAGTAGGCTATCAGCCGGACTACCAGGGAGCTGTCTCCTGGCGCTAGGCTAAGGTTCACTTTTCGAGTGCAGGGGTTCTGGGCTATGTGCTGTAGGGACTCCCACACTATGAGGTAGGCGGTGGTCTCGCTAAGGGACCAGGGATGGACCACCTCGGTATCGACCTCTACGTCCCAGCCATGCTCCGATGCCAACCGGAAGAGTTCGTCCCTGAGGAGGGAAGCGAGGCCTAGGTCGTCCTGGCCGTGAGGGCCCAGCTCGCGGCGGTACTCCTGCATGATCTCCAGGCCACGCTCCAGGATGCGGGGCAGGCGCTGGGCGGCGTGGCGGCGGGTCTGGGGGGACACG
>DAOUBE010000097.1:0-12086 GCA_034432835.1 Dehalococcoidia bacterium
CTTTGTGGTCTTTAGCATGGCCCTGGGCATCCTCATCGGCAAGGCGCTGGGCATCTCCAACTACGAGCTGACCCCTCCCATTGACGCCATCAAGTCCATCTTCCAGGGCACCTATGCCTTCACCATCGGCAACACCATGGCGCTTGGGGTGGTCGTCGGCCTGTTCCTCATGATGTACCCGGCCATGACCAACGTGCGGGTTAACGAGCTGGGCCGCGCCTTCCGGTCCCCCAAAGCTCTCCTCCTGGTCATTTTCTTCAACTACGCCATAGCCCCCTTCTTCATGTTCGGCCTTGCCAAGCTCTTCCTGTCATGGCAGCCCGAGCTGATGACAGGCCTTATCCTGTACGGCATCGCCCCTTGCATCGCCATGGTCATTATCTTCACCTTCCTGGCCCGGGGCAACACGCCCCTGGCCCTGGTGCTGGTGGCCTTCAACTCCATCATCCAGATGCTGGTTATCCCCCTCTATGCCAAGGTACTCATTGGCGAGGTCCACTTCGACGTGCTGGTGGTGGGCGAGAGCGTAGTCCTATACCTAGGGCTTCCCCTTGTCCTGGGGTTTCTTACCCGCAGGATCGGCGTGCGCCGTGTAGGCGAGGAGGGCTTCGAGAAGTTCCGGGCAGCCCTCAATGCCCTGGCTATCCTGGGACTGCTCTTCACCCTCGTAGTCATGTTCTCTCTCAAGGGAGATCTGATCCTAGAACGTCCCATCATAGTCGTACAGATGGCAGTGCCCATGGCCCTGTTCTTCTTCGTGATGTTCAACACGGCCTACCTCACTGGCTGGAGAATGAGGCTGGGCTACCGAGACTCGGTGGCCGCGGCTTTCAACAGCACCGGCAGGGACTTCGAGATCGCCATTGCCATCGCCATCACCGCCTTCTCGCCCACAGTAGCCTTGGCCACGGTGGTGGGACCACTCATTGAGGTGCCCATCATGCTGACCCTGGTGTGGATTGCGCGGCGCACCGAGGCCCGCCTGTTCGGGGCTGCGCCCCGGCCCGCTCCCTTGGGACTGGCTGTTGCCCTCTCAGCGGACCCATCCAACGGTCATGCGCCCTCAGAGCCTACGGAAAGGCGAGAAAAGGAAGAGAGGACCACTCGTGAACGACCCTCAGCGCCATAAGGAGGCTGTAGGAAGCCGCCACGCTCAGCGGGCGCAGGAGTCCCAGAAAGACGGGGCCAGGTGTTGCGGCAGCGACGCCATCACCAGGGGCATGTACGCACCCCAGGAGACCTCGTTCCTTCCCGCCCATGCCACCGCATTGTCGTTGGGATGTGGCAATCCCGCTGCGTTGGCAGAGCTCTGCCCGGGTGAGGTGGCGCTGGACTTGGGCAGCGGCGCCGGTCTGGACGTGCCCCTCTCTGCCCACCAGTGGGTCCCACAGGCAAGGCTTACGGCCTGGACATGACGGACGAAATGCTGGAAATAGCAAGGCGCAACCGGCAGCCAGTTGGGATAGGCAATGCCAAGTTCCCAAAGGGCGAGGGCGGATAGCTATCTCGGACCTCGTTGTGCGTGGGAGATTCCCGAAGCGCTGCGCCGCGCCCTGGAGGCCTGGGCGAGCTGTATCGCTGGTGCCCTCGGTCATGCCGAGTACGAGGTGGACATGAGGGCAGCAGGCTTCACGCATATCGGCATAGAGACCGTCCGCAGGTATACCCCATCGAATGTGAAGGGCAAGAGCTGCTGGAAGGTCCTGGCCGAGCTTTCGCCGGAGGAACGTGAGCATGTTGTATCCTGGTGTACCATCCTTGTCGTCCGGGCCCGTAAGCCGGTTGGGGAGGAGTGAAACGGTCATAAAGGAGCTACTCAGAGGTGCACCATGAACATCCCTGGTCTTCTGCTCCTCGCGGGCATATTGCTGGCAATTGTTGCCGTCGCCTTGGTCGGCGGGAGAAACCTGGTGCGCAGAGGATCTGACGCTACACCTGATGACGAGCAAGCCCTCAAGGGTGGGGCCTGCTGCGGGTTTGCCCTGCCTGAGAAATTACTGAAGCTTGACTCAGCAGAGGGAGATCCGAACAAAGCCCGGCAAGGAGTCCATGACGGTCACACGCATTCTGTTCCCCACTGACCTGTCACCTATGCCAAAGCTGTGCCTTCACCGCCAGCATGTGATGCTGGGAGGGGCTGCAGGGCATCTACGGGACTAACCTGAAGGCCAGGGTGGAAAGTTCTCAATATCGTCCCCTCACGCCCACCAATGAGGCTTCTTCAGCCCTTTCCCTGGACCCTCTGGTAGCCCTGCAAGGCCCTGCCCAAGGCACAGGGCTCGGCCCGCTGGGCCCACCTGAGAGGCGCTATGAGGCGCCCCGTAGGCTAATGGCCGGCTCCCGCAACGTTGTAGCGGCGACTCCTACGAAGGAAGGGAGCCGCCGCTACCCGTGCCTTGATTAGAGGGTTGTTAGTGAGGTGCCGATACGTTCAGCTTGTAGGGCTCCGGGTGAGTCACCTTGGCACCGTTATAGGGATCGGTGAACTGGAAGCGAATGTGATATTCCATGGAGTCGCCCACCTCCGCCACGGAGAACAGCCGCTCCGCCTCATAGATACCCTTTCCTTTGTAGACCGGGTGAAGCTCCTCCTTCACCTTCCCGTCCGCAGACTCCACTATCACCTCCGGGTGGTCAGCGTTGACCACGTGGTTAAAGGTGTTTTGGAACGGCTGCTCCCAGTTGATGTTTGCCCCCTCCTGGATGCCCCGCATGATCTCGAAGACCATCCTCACCTTGTCGGTATCGCTGGCGTGGGCGTGGCCGGGAATCCAGTTATAGCGGATCTGGTATATATAGGTCGTCCCGTTCGCCTCGACCCTGATGCCTTCCTCGCCGTCCCTGACCACCTCGGCAGGGATGGGGGCGGAGACGAACTCCTGCCCCTCGTAGACGAAGCGGAACACGAAGGCGTAGGCGTCCATGTCACTGGGGGTATACTCCAGAGAGTAGATCCCGCCGCCTTCATCTTTGATCTGGTCTCTTTCCAGACTGCGCGAAGCCACACTCTGGCTGCCCACCCTGGCAATCTGCACTACTGGGCTTAGTCCTGCCTTGCCCTGCCCTGTAGCCGTTTCGATCACTGTGAAGAGCAGCTTCTTGGGCTTCAACACGTGCCAGTGGCCCAGGGGCTCCACCTTGATGACGAAGGCGTCCAGCGGCAGATGGCTGCCATGGGTTTCCGCGGCATCGACCACAACTGTGGGCGTAGGCCTTTCGGTTGCCGTAGGGGTTGGCGAAGGCGTTGGCGTGGATACAGGCACCGCGCCCCCGCAGGCAGCCGCCAGCAGGATGATTACCAGCAACGTCACCCCGAGGATTGCTGTGGCAAGACCCTTGTTCAAAGTAGGACCCTCCCTTGGCTTTGTCCCCTCATTAGTGACCTGTATCCATCCCTAGAAGCTCTTCGATGCCATGGCCTGCATCGTGGTACTCCTTGGCCTTCAAGAGGTCCAGCACGTTCTGGCCCTTGAGGCGGTCCATGCCCGCGGCGACAGCCACGAACTCCTCCATGTGCTGGGCTACTGCGTCCAGTTCCCGGTCCTCCAGCGCTTTCAGTGCCAGCCGTAGGTGCATTTCAGGGCCAGCCTCGGTCTGGCCTTCCAGCATGGCCTCTATCATGTGCTCGGCGTCGTGGAGTTTGCCTGCTTCCACCATCCCCAACAGGTCCTCAACCTGATGCTTCTGTTCATGGTCCTCCGTCGCCTCCGCAAGCTGCATCAGTTGGGCTGTAGCTTCATCGGCCTTTCCAGCTTTGAGGCTCTGCAGGACGTTCCGATAGAGAGCCAGTTGTGTCTCGTCCGTGAGGATGAGCTCTGGCTCCTCCCGCACAGGTCCAAGGCCTGCTATGTAGGTCGCGATCATCTCCAGTTCCTGGTCGCTAATGTCCAACGTCGAAAACGCGGGCATCTTGCCCAAGGGAGAACGGACGCCTGTGATCACCTTGGGGCCACTGTGGCCCGGCAGGTCGGCAGCGAAGATGGCTCCTCTGGCATCTAGTCCGTGGCAACTGGCGCATCCGTAGGCGATGTACAGAGCCCGTCCCTCCTGCTCCGGGGAAACAACTGCTGCGGGGTTCAGCCCCCAGGCTGCCAGCGGGCCCTTTTCCCCGACGTAGGCGACAACGGTCCGCGTGTAGCCGTCGGGCGCGGATGCTTCCAGGTTGAGATGGGTCCTCCAGCTACTGTCAGAGTTGGCCCAGGGGCGCCAAACAACCTGGAAGATAAGGGTGGCTGCCAGCGTCGCCACCACAGCAAGCCCAAGGCCCGGCAACAGCAAGGGCATGGCCCTACTCATGGCCAGTCCCTCCGGCGCCTGCTGTAATGCGGGCGGGTGCCGACACCTGGGTCCGCTCCTCCTGCGGCGCGAGGCCTTTCCTGGCGATCATGCCCAGGATGACCATCACAGTAAGATAGGTAGCCCATACACAAGCAAGCACGGCGACCAGCAACCACAGGCCGATGCCGGGAATGCGGACTCCCGCCGCCTCCTGGTAAAGCTGTGGTCCTGGTCGCACCACCACCGCTCGGGAGACCTCGGCACGCCCTAACTGGCCATCGCCCAAGAAACGGGCGTGGATGTCTATCTCCCCCTGGCTGCGGGGCAAATAGGTGAGGCGGGCGACCCCCTGCCCGTCGGTGACAGCCCGGCCCAGTACCACCTCTCCCTCGGTGCCAGCAAAGGCGACCGTGGCCAGGAACATCACGTCGGCTCCAGGGAGAGGTCCGCCGCTGCGCGAAAGGGTCGCCAGCAGGGTGGTTTCTTTCCCCACCGCCAGCTCTGGCGGAAGTTCAAGGGTGATGGTCGGCCCCTCCGCAGTGGCAGGGTGCCCGCCTTCTTCATGCCCTTCGTCTGCAAGGACGGGCCCACCGGCCAGCAAGGCTGCCCCTACCAGAGCAAGGACCAGCAGAATTCGTGCTGGCATCATAAAGCGCTCCCCTTGATGCTTCATGGATTCCCTCCTTCAGACTCCTCACCGAAGGGTCCCAGGCTGTGGGGCAATCCTCGCCCAGGGATGCTACCTGCTTCACCCAAGGCCATGGCCACCCGCCGAGGCACCCGGATTGCCTCCTCTTCATAGTGCTCTGCCACCTCCCAGACGGCGATGACGGGGAACAGCTTCGAGAAGATAGCGATGATGATCCCAAACCCGGCAAAGGCGCCCGCCATGATAGACCACTCCACCCAGGTGGGGAAATACGTCGCCGGCTCGTAGGGCATCAGGGGCACCCGCAGTCCGCCCACCACGATGAAGTACCGCTCCACCCACATACCAAGAGTCACCAGCAACGCAGCGGTGACGATACCAGCGATGGTGCGCGTGGCAGGCAAGAGGATGAGCAGGCCCGGTACGAGGAGGCCGCCGATGGCGTAGAACCAGAAGAAGGGGGCCAGTTCGCCGGTGAAGATCTGGCCAAAGTGAAAGGGCACCTCTCCGGCCATCTTGTAGCCGTGGGTCACGTACTCGGAGAGGTTGAAGTACATCATGATGAGGGTGAAGGCCCCAAGCATGTAGCCCAGGTTCACAAAGTGCTTGGGGGTGATGTATTCCTCCAGGTGGAAGGCCTTGCGCAGAATGGCCATGAGGATGATGATGGCGGCGATCCCCGAGAAGATGGCCCCCGCCACGAAGTAGGCCCCGAACATGGGGTTGTCCCAGGGCTCCCGCTGTGTCATGGCGAAGACCCAGGAGACCACCGTGTGCACCGAGACGGCCACGGGGATGATGAGGACCATCATGATGCCGATGGCGATGCCCAGGAAGCGCTTCTGGTCGGCGTCGCTGCGCCAACCCAGGGAGGCTACCTTGAAGAACCAGCGCTTCCAGCGGGGTGACGTGGCGCCCAGCCTGTCTCGGCAGAGGGCCAGGTCGGGGATCAGGGGCAGATAGAGGTAGATGATACTGCCGGTGAGATAGGTAGTGATGGCCAAAATGTCCCACACTAGAGGCGACTGCCATCGCCCGAAAAGGAGGAGGTTCGGGAGGCGGTCGGGCCGCCCCAGGTCAATGATGGGCATCAAGGCGCCCACCATGAGCGCCACCACAGTGATGAACTCTGCCATCCTGGTGATGGGCGTCCTCCATCCGGCCTTGCTGACCCTTAAGATGGCGGAGATGAGCGTCCCAGCGTGGCTGATGCCGATGAAGAACACGAACAGGGAGATGTAGAGGCCCCAGCTAATGCGGTCGCGCATACCGGTGACGATGAGTCCCTGCCTGGCCTGGGTGGAGTAGGCGTAGAGCCCCCAGGCCAGCACCAGCAGCAGGAAACCCACCAGGAGGTAGTACCTCTTACCCGTGCCGGCCAGGGGTGCCAGGACCCGCGCCTCCAACCGTCGGCGGTACTCAGCTACCGGCCTGATCTTTTCCATGTCTTGGCCCCTTCCACATTGTCTTTCCACGGCCACACGGTGGGCGCCCGCCCGTGCTTATACGGGTCCCGCCCGACGTTCTGGCCGTGGCCGGGTACGTAGTAGACCCTGGGCTTGGTCCCCAATTCCTCTTTGAGGTGGTACGCCTGGTTCTCTGAGAGGAACCGGGATAAAACCACCACTTCCTTGCCGTTGGTGGCCAGGTCTTCTTCCAGGTCCCCCCAATAGATAGCGCCATTGGGGCAAGCCTGGGCGCAGTAGGGCAGCCAGCCCATGCGGGCCATCTCAGGACAGAAGTCACACTTCATCACCGTGCCCCTGGGGGCGCCCACTTGGTTTTCCGGGCTGTACTTGATGAAAGCGGTCTCTGGCGGCCTGGGCGGATTACCCCAGTTAAAGAAGCGACGGTCATAGGGACAGGCGGCCATGCAGAGGCGGCACCCGATGCACCGCTGCTGGTCAATGAGTACCACGCCTTCAGGGGTAGCCCATGTGGCACCTACGGGACACACGTTTACGCAGGGAGCGTTCTGACATTGCTGGCAGGGGGTGGGGATGAACTGAGTGCCTCCACCCGGCAGCTCCTTCTCATACACCTGCATCCACTCCATGGGCTCCGGCACGTAGCGGCCCTGGATGCAGGCGGCGGTGCACTGGGGTGGTTTCTCCTGGCTCTGACAGCCGTCACAGGAGCGAAGGTCAATGACCATGGCCCACTTGCGAAGCCGACCTGGAGTAGCGTTGTTGGACGCGACAGCACTCTCAGCTTTGTTCAGCAAATGGAATAGGGGTGCGACGGCTGCTGTGACTCCCGCAGCGCCCATGATCTGCAATAGGCGACGGCGGCTCAACTGCCACTTGCGGAGGTTCTCCTTCTGGAGGGTCCCCTCTTCCAGCCTCGCCTTTTCGGCTCCCGTGTCCATGCCATACCTTCCTGTTCTGAGTGGTCCTTGAAATTGCTACCTACGCTGCGTAACAGGCGAGGCGATGGCTTGCAGTCCGCTCCACACCTCCTCGCCTTTTCCCAGACAGGCGTACGCTCCCAGTCTTAGGGCCTCCTCCCGAACCTCAGGCTCCAGCACTGTTGTGACCGCCACAATGGTGGCGCCTGGCACTCGCTTTTCAGCGCTGGCAGAGCTTCCAGACCACCCATCACCGCCATGTTGATGTCCAGAACAATCAGGTTGGCATGACACGCGAGAGCCAACCCTAGAGCTTCAAGGCCCTTGGCTCCTTCGCCCACGATGGTGCCCCCAGGTAGGCTACGCAATAGACCATTGATACCTTCCCGCATGTGCGCTGACTCGTCTATTACCAGAACTCGGATCCAACTCATCTGCCATATCCCCCTTTCAGGATGCTCCGAAACACTTCGCCCCCACATCTGCCAAGTCCGCACATTGATTCGGCCTTTCCGACACTCGGATATGGCGCCAAATGAACATGGCGAGGCTTCCCAACATGTGGGAAATGCCTAATCTCCCTGCGGGAAATGCCTAACCATGCGGGAACGCAGCCGTAAGCCAAGACGGTGATGAAGACCTAGGGGGACGGAGTATAATCCAAGGTGGAGGTGATCAGTTGGGCGCTGGAGAGATGCCAATCCGAGTCCTGCTGGCAGAGGACCACACCCTCATGCGAGAGATGACCCGCCAGCTCCTGGAGCAGGCAGGAATGCAGGTAGTAGCCGAAGCCAGTGATGGGATAGAGGCCGTAGAGTTGAGTGTCCGGCACAAGCCGGATGTCGTCGTGATGGATATTGCCATGCCTCGTCTCAACGGTGTGGGGGCGACGCAGCAGATCAAAGCCCAGTGTCCGGCGACCGCTATCCTGGTCCTCACCGCTTACGACGATGACCAGTACGTCACCGCACTCCTGGAGGCAGGGGCGGCGGGCTACCTCCTGAAGACGGTGAGCGTCAGCGAGGTTGTGGAGGCCATCTGCCGGGTACATGCCGGTGAGGCTGTGCTCCATCCCACCATCGCTAAGAAGGTACTTCAGCGCATTGCCGGCAGGACACATACCGGAAATGTGGCGGGCTCGGTCGAGGCCCTGTCAGAACGAGAGAAACAGGTCCTTCGATTGGCTGCCCAGGGCAAGGCAAACAAGGAGGTAGCTACCCTTCTCTCTCTCAGTGAACGTACGGTGCAAGCCCATTTGAGCCGCATCTTCAACAAGCTGGGGGTAGCGTCGCGGACCGAGGCGGTCATCCGGGCCCTTCGCCAGGGATGGCTCCGACTGGAGGAGATAGAGGAGATAAGTGCGGGATGAGAGGAGCCTCGTGAGCCTGCTTGGGTTTCGGCGCCTGGTTGGAGCTGTCCTACTGTTCATCTGGGGAGACCTCTGCCGGTTCCCTACCCGCTTGCGGGAAAGGGACTTCTGGGTTATTCAGGCAGGCATTGCAGTGGTGACGGGGGTCCACTTCGCAACGGAGATCACGCTCGAGCACGCGCCGTGGTGGGACCTGCACCATCTGCCAGTGATTTTGTATATCCTGCCTATCGCCTACGCATCTATCAAGTACAAATGGGAAGGCGGCCTTCTCACCAGCGGCTGGATTACGCTCCTCGTCCTGCCCAGCGTCGTACTCTGGCATCGAGAGAACTGGATGTGGCTGGGCGAAATGGTACGCGTTCTGGTGGTCATCGCCGTTGGGGTCACGCTGGCATCTCGCGTAGAGAAGGAAGCCAGGCTACGGCGGCAGGCAGAGGCTTCGGAAGCTAGGTTTCGCTCTCTCTTTGAAGCGGCAGGCGATGCCATCTTGGTGTACGACAAACAGGGTATCATCATAGCCGCGAACGAGGCCGCTGCTCCCTTTTTTGGCGTGGCCGCTGCCCACCTGCTCCAGGGACAGCACATAGACCCCCTAGTGCCATCGTGGAGACGCTCATTCTTGCACCCGCCTCCCAGGCAGAACGGCGTTTCCAACGGGCCAATCCGAGTGCAGGTCAGAAGAGTGGATGGCCACCCTTTCACGGCCGAAGCGGTGGTCTCGACACTGGATGACAGCGCTGGAGACCAGGTGTTCCAGGCGGTCCTCCGCGACGCGACGCTCCAGGAGATGCGAGAGAAAGGCCTCCGCTCCCTGGTGCATCAGGTTACCCAGGCCCAGGAGGAGGAGCGGGAGCGGATCGCTAGGGAGTTGCACGATGACACCCTTCAGGCCTTGATTCTCTTGACCAGAGAGTTGGAGAGTCTAGCAGGGATTCCTGAGGTGCCGCAGGAAGTCAAGACCCGCCTGGCCCGCATGGCCTCCCTCGCAGCGAACTCCGGCGAGAGCCTCCGGCGCTTCAGCCGTGACCTGCGCCCTTCTGTTTTGAATGACATCGGCCTGGTCCCCGCCATGGAGTGGCTCATAGAGGATCTTGCGAAGCGCACCACGCTGGATGCCTGCTTCCGCGCTGAAGGAGTCACGAGACGACTCGAGCGTAACGTTGAGTTGGCTCTCTTTCGCATTGCCCAAGAGGCGCTGCGTAACGTCGAGAAGCATGCCCACGCCACCAGGGTAGAGATGGTGTGTTCTTTCGAGTCTGCCAGCGTAACCCTGACTATTTCTGACAACGGCCTAGGATTCGGTCTCCCATCTACCCTTGAGGAGTTCGTTCTGATGGGCAAACTGGGTCTGGTGGGTCTCAAGGAAAGGGTCTCCTTACTAGGCGGCACCATTGAGCTGCAGTCAACACCCGGGGCAGGCACCAAAGTATCAGTGCACATTCCTGCTTGAACAAACGCGCAGGGATTCCCTAGAGCACGCAGGCCTGAAGGGTCCTGCCAGAAGACAACCAGTCCAAATGACCCCCGGCAGCTACGAGATGATGGGCCCAACCCAGGCCAACCAACGTCACGCCGCTAGCAGACTAGCCCTTCGCTGTGACCCAAGGCCCGTCAAGAGCCTTTCCAACTGCTAGCGCACGGAGCGCCGCATCAAGGCATCCCATTCTTGGGCCCACATGTCGACCTGTTGGCCCGCCTTGCCTCTAGAGGTCCCTAGTTTTCTCAGGCCAAGTTCCACTGTGGACAGCAAAAGAGCAGCCCCGGCAAGGCCACCGAACGCCTCTAGCGACCACCAGGCCACTGGCGTCGGCGCGCCCACCGCTAGGGAGAAGACACCGATGCTGAACACCAGTGGCATTCCCATCAGGGACCCCTGCACAAGGCATGCCAGGAACCTCAAACCGGTGCAATTACCTTGCCTGACCATCCCGGCTTGGGCCAACATCATTACCACCCCCTCTCTCACCTCCCGCAAAGACCTGGGAGGTCTGACGAAGCCCCATACCATTGCCACATGAGAGAGTAGCCAGCCGCTAACGCTTCCACAAAGCGACTCCCGTTCTGCCCATGGCCAACACCCCTACTACCAGACCAAGTATAGCCACAGGCGATGTCCAGCCAGCCGCGTGAGAGGGACCCCCGCTGCCACTCCCTTCAAGGCTGAGAACCCGTGCCTCCAGGGCTTGGACCTTCTCCAGGGCAGTGTCCGCTGCCTCGTCGGCGTGCTCCACCTTTTCCTGGAGCCTGGCTGCCGAAGCCTCCAGCATAGTAGGCCCGGAGAGATAGAGTTCGGAACGGGCCCTCACCTCCCAGTCGTAGTCCACGTTGTACTTCCTGCCTGTGGCATCGGTGAAGGTAAAGGTGACCAAATAGGTGGCAGGCTGGGACACAATGAACACCTCGGTGTCGTACCAGCCCGTGCCCCGGCGGGAGGCGGGAGATTCTGGAGCACCCAGGGCCTTGAGCGGATTCCCGTCGAGGGCAATGACCGCCTGGGCATCTTGGATGCCACTCACCAGGGAGTTGTCCGCCTTCAGGTTGATACGGAACTCCAGCCTTCCGACCGACTCGGTGATGCTCGGCTCAGGAGTGAAGCCAAAGGTCACCCGGTACACGCCATCCTCGGTGTCCTTCCCCGTGTGGGCAAAGGCCGGCGTGACCAAACCCAGGGCCAAGGTCAGAGCAGCACTCAGGGCCAGCCAGTGCTTCTTCACACGCAGTATGTTCATGCGTAAGCTCCTTCAGCACATCTTTGCCAGTTCAGCTAGACTTGTGGGTGCGCTCGCCGTTCGGTACCCATGAACACCAGGAAGGCTCCGGCACCAATCAACGCCACCACGATAATTCCAACGGCTATCGTCTCCGCAGTAGTGCGCTGGATGGCTACCTCGCCCCCACTCGTAGCTGTCTGCGGGTTGTGAGTTACCGCCTCGAGAACGCTGAAATCCACCACCGCAGACTCGTCACCCAGGCGAGCCACCAGGCGGTAACTCCCCGCTTCCTGGTCCTCCGGCAGGGTGACCTTGAGGATGAAGCCGCCCTTGGCATCGGCCTGGACAGTGCCCAGGGAGGTGATGCCTCTGGTCCCCTCCAGGGTGATGCGCACTGTGCCACCAGCCTCCCAGCCGGTGCCGGTAACGGTGACTTCCTCTCCGGGCCTGCCCTGGAGAGGGTCAACCTGGATGGCTTCGCCATGGGCCAGTGTCAAGCCGGGTACCACGACCAGGGCCACCACCATTATGAGGATGACCACAAGCAACGAGACTTGTTTACGAATAGACTTCTTCATGCCGTCCTCCTTGCATCTTGGGTCGACGTAAACGGAACAGGATTCGAGAGAGAACCAGGAGAGCTACCAGCATCAGTGGTGCCCCCGCTACGCCCAGCGCCAGATCCTCCGGCCCCATCCCCTGCTTCCTCAGCGCCAGAGCCAGGGATAC
>DAOUBE010000098.1:0-3953 GCA_034432835.1 Dehalococcoidia bacterium
GCAACAAGGGGGAGCCTCGAGGGGGTTGCCAAACCCCCTCGACCTAAGAGGGGGATGAGGTAGCAGGACGTCAACAAAGCCAGAGGGCTGCTAGATCAGCCTGCCTTCCTTGTCGCCACCGTCAGGAAAGGCGGGGATGGGGGTGGTGGTGGAGAGGCTCTCGACGGGGCGCTCACCATCGCTGAAGTGCTTGTGGTACAGGTTGGCGTAGATGCCGCCCTTGGCCAGCAGCTCCTGGTGGTTGCCCGTCTCCACAATGCGCCCATGGTCCAACACCACTATACGGTCGGCGTTGCGTATGGTGGACAGCCTGTGGGCGATGACAAAGGCGGTGCGGCCCTTGAGGAGGGTCCGCAGGGCCTTCTGAAGCAGCATCTCCGTGTAACTGTCCACGCTGGCCGTGGCCTCGTCCATGATGATGATCTTGGGGTCCCCCACCAGCGCCCGGGCAATGGCGATGAGCTGGCGCTGGCCAGGGCTAAGGTTGCCACCTCGCTCCTCCACCATGCTGTCGTAGCCCTTCTCCAGCCTCATAATGAAGTCGTGGGCGCCCACCGCCTTGGCCACCTCAATGATACGCTCGTCGCTAGCCTCTTCGTGGCAGTAGCGGATGTTGTCCCGGATGGTGCCGGAGAACAGGAAAGGCTCCTGGGGCACAAAGCTCATCTGCCGCGCCAGGGAGGAGCGCTTCACATCGCGGATATCGTAGCCATCCACCAGGATACGCCCCTTGGTAACGTCGTAGAAGCGCAGCAGCAGGGAGACGAAGGTGCTCTTGCCGGCACCGGTGGAACCCACCAGGGCCACGGTCTGGCCTGGCTTCACGTGCAGGTTGATCTCCTTGAGCACCTCTAGGCCTGGTGTGTAGGCAAAGCTGACGTTCTCGTAGGTCACCTCTCCCTTAATGGGGGGCAGCTCCTTAGCATCGGGCTTGTCCTTGACATCCACGGGCCAGTCCAGCAGCTCAAAGATACGCAGTCCAGAGGTCATGGAGCGCTGGAGCATGTTGTACTGCATGGTCAGGTGGCGGATAGGCTCGAAGAAGCGCTGGATGTACAGGGCGAAGGCCACCACTATGCCCACCTCCAGGGTGTTACCCAACACCCTGGAGCCACCATAAATGATGACTAGGCCCAAAGAGATGGCCATCAGCACCTCCACCAGAGGGGTGAGGGCGGCGCTGAGCCGGCTGGCCTGAAGGTTGGCGTCCAGGTGGCGATAGTTCAGCCTGTCGAAGCGCTGGAGGTTAGAGGCCTCCCGGTTCATGCTCTGGACCACCCGCACGCCCGAGACGTTCTCCTGAAGGCTGGCGTTGACCACGGCTATGGCCTTGCGCACGGCGATGAAGGTCTTCCAGGCGAAACGGCGCCACACCAGCATGATGCCCACCATGACGGGCAGCACGGTGAAGGACAGCAGGGCCAGCCGCCAGTCCAGGAGCAACATCGCCACCACAATACCACCCAGGGTCAGCAGGTCCCCCAGAGGGGCGATAATGACGTTAAGGAACTCCTCTAGCTGGTGGACGTCGTTCTGGGCCCTGGACATAATCCGGCCCACTTCGTTTTTGTCATAGAAGGTCAGGGACAGCCGCTGTAGGTGGGTGAACAGGTGCTTGCGCACGTCCAGCACCATCCTCTGGCTGACCTTAGCCAGGGCTATCAGGTGGGTCCGGTGGGAGAGGAAGCTGACCAGGGCCACCACGGCAAAGAACAGGCCGGCCCGCTGAAGCCCAGCAGCGGTCTTCAAGGTGGCGGCGCTGTCCACCACGTCCTTGATAATCCAGGGGATGGCCACGCCGGTCAGGGTATAGATGACGATGGCTACGGCACTGACCAGCGCCATGGCCTTGTAGGGTCTGACGTAGCCCAGTAGGCGTCGCACCACCCTGGGGTCGTAGGCGCGCCCTAACTCCTCGTCGTCAATATTGCTGCCCAGGCTGCCCACTCTAGCAGCGGCGCCCATGCCGCCCCTGCCTCCTCCCAAGCCCCCTAGCCCTGGTCCTCCCCCGCCTCTGTACATGGCACTCCTAATCTTTTCTCACCGGCTGGTTCTCTCGCCCATGGCCCCCGGCGCCGGAGCCTCCACGTCCTCCCGAGGGGCTATCTGCAGCTCGTAAATCTGGCTGTAGAAGCCGCCTCTCCTCAGCAGCTCCTCGTGGGTGCCCCTCTCCACTATCTCCCCATCCTTGAGCACCAGGATCTCGTCGGCGTTGCGTAGGCTGCTGAGCCTGTGGGCGATGATGATGGTGGTGCGGCCTTTCATGACTTCCTGAAGGGCCATTTGGATAAGGTGCTCGGTCTCGGCGTCCACGCTGGAGGTGGAGTCGTCCAGCACCAGGATAGGCGGGTTGAGGAGAAGGGTTCGAGCGATGGCGATGCGTTGGCGCTGGCCGCCGGAAAGGTTGACACCCCTCTCCCCCACCCAGGTGTCGTAGCCTTGGGGGAGGCTCATGATGAAGTCGTGAATCTGGGCGGCCTTGGCCGCGGCCATCACCTGCTCCAAAGATGCCTTCTCGGACCCGTAGGCGATGTTGTCCCGGACGGTGGCGGAGAACAGGAACACATCCTGGAACACCACGCCGATGTTTCTTCTAAGGGCGCTCAACTTCATGTCCCGAATGTCTATCCCATCTATGGTGATCTTCCCGTCACTGACGTCGTAGAACCGAGGCAACAGGTTGGCGATGGTGCTCTTGCCGCTTCCGGCGGCCCCCACCAGGGCCACCTTCTTGCCGGGCTCGATCTCGAAGTTTATGTTCCGCAGGGCGGGCACCCCATCGCGGTAGGCGAAGGAGACATTAATGAACCTGACGTGGCCCCGTACCATACCCGGGTCAACGGCGTCCCTCTTCTCCACCACTGGCGAAGGCGTATCCAGCACGCCCAGGATACGCTCTCCGGAGGAGACGGCGCGGGAGAAGGAGTTGACGATGAAACCCAGGATGCGCACTGGGAAGATGAGGAGCCCCAGGTAGAACAGGAACTGGGTGAGCTCCCCTGCGGTGAGGTTACCCGCTAACACCTCCCTCCCGCCGAACCACAGGACCACGCCGGTCAGCACCAGGTATATCAGGCCAAAGAAGGCCGAGGTGTCTGAATGAAGCTTCATGGCGTCAAAGGTGTTATCGGCCACCTTGGTTGCCTGCCTGGTGAACTTGGAGATCTCGTAGTCCTCGGCCCCGAAGCCCTTGACCACCCGCACCCCCGAGAGGTTCTCCTGGAGCACCGTGGTGAGTTGCCCCGTCTCGTCCTGCACCTTGCGCCACATGAGCCGCAGCCTCCGGCTCATGCGCACCGACATGTAGCCCGCCACGGGGACGGCGGCCAGGGATATGAGGCCCAGTTTCCAGTGGGTGGTAAGCATGAGCACCGCCACACCGCCCACCAGTATGATTAGGTACAGGGCGCGTATCAGTCCCATGTTGATGAAGGTGCGGCTGTTCTCCACGTCCACGGTGGCCATGGACATGAGGTCGCCGGTCTTCTGCTGGTCATGGAAGGCGAAGCTGAGGTGCTGGAGCTTGTCGTAGAAGGCGTTGCGCAGGTCGTAGGCCACCCGCTGAGAGACCGCCTCCCCCAGGTAGGTGTAGGCGTAGCTGGTTACCCCCCTCAGGGCGCTGATGACCAGTATGAGCAGCGCCAGAAGCACCAACTGACTTCGTTGGCCGCTGCCCAGGGCCAGGTCGATGGCCGTTCCCAGGAACCTGGGTACCACCAGGGACAGCAGGGTAGAGGCTATGAGTGAGGCCAGGGCCAGGGTGAGGGCGCCCTTGTACCGGGCCGAGTAGGCTACTATCCTGATTAGAATTTTCACAACCTGTTATTTTAATCCCCAATGGTGCCTTTTGGGAAGGGCCTGTACTGGTTCAGTACATATGAGACAGTCGGGCTATTTTAGGGACCAGTTCTGGGTGGTGCTTAGTAAGATACTGGGCTGGGGTGTTGTAGTCC
>DAOUBE010000099.1:0-2641 GCA_034432835.1 Dehalococcoidia bacterium
CCCACTGCCACCCCAACACCCACACCTACGTCAGCCCCCCGGGTTACTCCGGCGGGCTCCCTGAAAATGGCTATTAGCTCCGTTCAGCCGCCATCAGGTACCCCCAGGTTTTGCACCTCCAACTGCACCGAGAACCTGGTCCTGATGAGCGTCTTTGAAACACCCTACAGGACCGCCTTCGGCGATGTGGCTGGAGTAGAGCCCCTGGAGCCTGTCCTGGCTGTAGGTTACACCGTGGACCCGGGGCTCAAGTTCGTGGACCTGCAACTGAGGCCAGGTGTCCCCTTCCACGACGGCTGGGGTGAGATGACGGCGGAAGATTTTGCCTTCTCCCTCAACGATGCCAACCGCGCCGTCACCCCCGAGAGCATCAGCGGCCAGGCCGGCGAGCTGGCCGCCGCCTTCGGAAAGATCGAGGTGCTGGACAAGTACACCGCGCGCATCCCCTTCACCGTGTACGACGCCCGCTGGCTTCGCTTCCGCCTAAGCAACTTTGAAGAGTCCATAGGCGTCACCTCCAAGGCTGTGTTCGATGCCCGTGGCCCAGAAGGGATGCGCAGCGTTATCATCGGCACCGGCCCCTACAAGGTGGTGGAGTGGGTGGAGAGGGATAAGACCGTCCTGGAGGCCATCCCCAACCACTGGCGCGCCACCCCCAGGGTCAAGACCATAACCTTCATCGAGGTCCTGGAGGCCTCTGCTGCCCGCGCTATGCTGGAGACGGGGGAGGTGGCGGCAGGCTGGGCCTCCCTCAAGGACTGGCCCGCACTGATGGCTAAGGGCCTCAAGCCGCTCTCGGAAAGCGGCTTCGAAAACTACGTTAGCATCGCTTTTTCCGGCAACTGGTGGGAGAAGAATAGCGCCCGCACCGGCGAGCCTTTGCAGCGTACCAGGGATATCACCAAGCCCTGGATCGGAAACCCCTTTGAGTTGGGCGATACTTACAACGAGAACACCCCTTCCATGCAGCGCTCCCTCAAGGTGCGCCAGGCGCTGGCCTACGCCATAGACCGCCAGGGACTGGTAAAGAGTCTTACCGCCGGTCTAGCCAAGCCGGCCTACTTTGCCTATCAGCCTCCAGAGGACAGCCCGTACTTCAAGAAGGGTGTCTTCCCCAACGGCTGGGAGATCCCCTACGACCTGGATAAGGCCAAGCAGCTCCTCAGGGAGGCCGGCTACCAACAGGGCTTTGACATGGACCTGTGGGTAGGCCCCTCCGGGCTGGCCGTGGAGATAGGGGAGGCCTTGGCCGGGATCTGGCGTACCGAACTGAACATCAGGGTTAACCTCCTCAGGACCACTTACGAGACCTTCAGGCCCAGCCTGGTGAACCGGACCGTCACCGAACCCTTTATAGGCTGCGGTGACGGCAGTAGCCTAAACAACCCCTTGGATGCGGCCCGGGGCTTTGTCATGAGCTCCTGGAGCGATGGTGGCTATGGTGTGGGTATGGAGCTCCCCTTCGCCGCCGAAAACTACCGCATCACCGCCCAGGATCCCGACCCCCAGAAGCGCATCCAAGCCAACCTGGACTTCGTGGAGAAGTCCATCCAGTGGGGCTTCTGCATAGGTATCCTTTCCCAGCCAGCGTATGCCCTTTACAACACCAATGTAATCGCTGAGTGGAAGTCCCTGCCGGTCAGCAACGGAGGCATGAATAATATGAACAACCTCGAGTCCATCGTGCTGAAGTAGCGCGCCTTTGGGCCCAGCGCGGCGGCGCCTCCCCATGGGCGCCGCCTCGCTGGGCCCCCGATAGACGAGAATCACTTCCTGGGGATGAAATGAACCGATACCTCTTTACCCGCTTCTTGTACTCCCTGTTTGCCCTCATCGGGGCCACCGCCATCGTCTTCGGTCTGTCCCGGCTGGTGTCCGACCCTCGGATGCTGTACGCCCAGGAGGCCTACGGCATGACCCCCGAGGCGTGGGAGCAATTGGGAAAACAGCTCGGGCTGGACAAGCCCCTGGTGGTCCAGTACTTTGTGTGGCTTGGCCGAGTTATCAGGGGCGACCTGGGCCAGTCCCTCATCGGCCGCATACCAGTATCGGAGATGATAGCCCACAAGATAGGCAACACCCTGCAGCTTGGCCTGGCTGCCTGGCTCCTGGCCACCATAGTGGGTGTGCCGCTAGGCATCCTGTCGGCGGTGAAGCGGGGCACCATCTGGGATTACCTCGGCCGCGGCTTCGCGGCCTTTGGGCAGGCGGCACCTCCCTTCTGGATAGGGGTCATGGGCATCCTGTTCTTCGCGGTGAAGCTGGGGTGGCTGCCTTCGGGCACCAAGGGTGACGGGCCTTCTATCGCCAACATACGCCACTTTATCATGCCTGCCGTCACCCTGGCATGGATCTCCTCGGCCAGCTACCTCCGCCTTACCCGCTCCGCCATGCTGGAGGTCCTGGACTCCGAGTACGTCAAGCTCGCCAGGGCCAAGGGAGTGGCCAACTGGGCGGTGATCTGGAAACACGCCTTCAGGAACGCCCTGATTCCTCCCTTGACCCTCTCCGCCCTTATCCTGGCAGGCTTTATCACAGGCACCGTGGTCACCGAGACGGTCTTCACCTGGCCGGGTCTGGGTAAGCTGGCGGTGGACTCGGTGACACAGAACGACTACCCTACCATGACGGGTGTGGTCCT
>DAOUBE010000100.1:0-9151 GCA_034432835.1 Dehalococcoidia bacterium
CCACCTGGCGTTCTTTTCACCTTTCCCTCACGGTACTGGTGCACTATCGGTGGCTAAGGGTATTTAGCCTTGGAGGGCGGTCCCCCCAGCTTCCCACAGGATTCCACGTGTCCCGTGGTACTCAGGAAGGCACCGGGAGCCTCATCCCTTTCGTCTACGGGGCTGTCACCCTCTATGGCCGCCCGTTCCAGGGACCTTCGACTAGAGATGAGGTTTGTAACTCCCCGCTCCTACTGAGGTCGGAGCTGGTGCCTCCTACAACACCCCCACGACATAGGCCCTCAGACCACTAAGTCGCAGAGGTTTGGGCTCTTCCCCGTTCGTTCGCCACTACTTAGGGAATCTCTGTTGATTTATTTTCCTCAGGGTACTTAGATGTTTCAGTTCCCCTGCTTACCCTCCCGCCTTTCGGCGGGATGCCCGGAGATCATCCGGGCGGGTTCCCCCATTCGGGAATCCTCGGCTATGCCTGCTAGGCGGCTCACCGAGGCTTTTCGCAGCCTAGCCACGCCCTTCATCGGCCCTTAGCCCCAAGGCATCCACCGTAGGCCCTTAGTAGCTTGACCCACGCTAGGACTTCCAAACCATATTCACTTTTTAAGGTGCGTAAGCGACAGAAGCGGCGGCCAGGTTATCCCGGCCGCCGCCTAGGATCCCTAGCCTTTTCTGCTCTATGTCAGGTATTCCCCATTACTGCCGCTTCAACCGTTACCTACCGGTATTATAGCCACTGTCCCTGGCCCCGTCAACAGGGGTCGCAACACTTCCTGGTGACATTGGGACGCTCTTTAAGCCTTTGGACCAATCTCCTGGGGACAGTAGCCACATCGGTCCAATCCTCACCCGACATCAGTATTGTACCACAAAGCTGGCCACCTAGCCACCTCAGGCCAGGCCCGGGTCCTGTTCCCTTGAGTTCGGTTTCGCCCCACTCTGTCCCCCTTGCCCCAATGGCAGCTTGCCAGGGGAGGATGATGGATGTCATTCTGAGCCCTTCTCAGGCTGGAGAGAGCGTGGCAGGGGTGAGGGACGCCTCACAAGGCCCGGCGGCTGGAGGCCATGAGCCACATGCCAGCGAGCATGAGGGCACCGTCCAGCACGCCTATCAGCGGTATGGAGTTGAGAAAGGCCAGAAAGAGAAACCAGAAGCCGCCCGCAAAGGCGGCCAGCCCCAGGACCTGCCCCAGGACCAGCCTGGCCAGGCGCCTCAGCCGCTGCCTTCTATCGCCTTCCATGGGTCAACCTGGCCAGGAAGCCCGGTGGGGAGTCGCCCCACGGGTGGGCGTCACCTGGGCTGGAAGGGCAAGATAGCCGCAACCCTGGAAAGTCGCCGGGTGCCGGCGCGCCCTGTCCCTCACCGGAGCCGGATCTCCACGCCTGCCTTCTCCTCCTGGAGACGCACCACCACGTTATTATTCATCCGGCCCCAGCCCCGGTTCATAGCCTCTATCAGGCGCTGCTCCACCAGGCTGCCCAGCTCCAGTGGCACGCCCATGTCGCGGCCCATCTCGCAGGCCAGGCGGACGTCCTTACGCATCAGCTCCAGGTAGAAGCTGAGGGGCGTTCCCTCGAACTTGCCCAGGAAGGTGCCCTCCTCCCAACCGGCCAGGGGCGGCTTCTTGCCCGAGGCGCTCTTGGAGATGGCGTCGGCCAGGGTGGCCAGGGGAACGCCGGCCTTGAGGCCCAAGGTAAGCACCTCCGATACAAGCTGGGTAAGCCCGGCGCTGAGGAGCTGGTGGCACAGCTTACACACCGTGCCGCTGCCTATGGGGCCGCAGTAGGTCACCTTGTCTCCCATGGCGTCCAGTACAGGCTTGATCCGCTGGTAGGCCGCTGGGTCTCCGCCCACCATGACGATCATGTCGCGGCTCATGGCGCCCTTGACGCCGCCGCTGACCGGCGCATCCAGGAAGGTCAGGCCCCGCTCCTGGAACACCTTGTGAAGCTTTCGAACAGTAGCCAGGGAGTTGGTGGACAGGTCGGCGTAGATAGCGCCAGGTGGGATACCCTCAAGGATACCCCCCTCACCCGTTGCCACCATCTCCACGTCCTGGGGCATGGGGAGGGAGGTGAACACCACGTCTTTATCCCGGGCCGCCTGGGCTGGGGAGTCCGCCCAGGTTGCGCCAGCCTCCAGCAGGTCCGTGGCGGCCTCGCGCCGCAGGTCGTGGACGGTGAGCTGGTGGCCCGCCTCCAGCACATGGCCCGCCATGGGCTTGCCCATGTTCCCTACGCCAATCCAGCCAACTCGCATGGCTCCTCCTTAAAAATGATGTTGCCGTCGAGGCTAACCTCCCTGGCCCAGAGGCACCTCTACCGCCGCGTCGAAGACGCTGTAGTAGCGGGCCACTTGGTCCGAGCCGTACTTGGCCCGGAACTGGTCGGCCACCCGCCGGACCAGCCCTGGGTCCTGGACGGGCCGGGCCCGGGTGGTGAGCCGCCGGCCGTGGGCCTGGATGGTAAGTGTGGGGTCGGCCTGGAGGTTTCGGAACCAGTGGTTGTGGGAACCGCGGACGGGGAGCAGATAGAGCCGGTCGTCCTCCAGGACGAACCAGACGGGCAGGCTGATGGCCCTACCTGTCCGGCGCCCCTTCACGGTTATAGAGATCTCGTCGGTCTGTTGAAGAGCGCCCTTAAGGGCCTCGGGGCTTGTCTCTGCCATGGGGCACCCCCTTTTATAAGGCTGGTCTGAGAGAGGGTAGGTACATACTATACGGCCTGAGGGCCAGGGGCAAGACGGATATATATAATGGTGCCAGCCCTTGTTCCCGGCCATAACAGAAAAAACCCAGAAGGGGGCTGCCATGACCGAGCCGTACAACCTGACCGCCGCCGAAGCCTCGGCCCTGATAGGGGCCAGGGAGCTTTCGCCGATGGAGCTGGTGGAATCGTGCCTGGGGCGCATCGAGGCCCTGGAGCCCGACCTCAAGGCCTGGGTGACGGTGGACCGGCGGGGGGCGCTGGAGGCTGCCCGCCTGGCCGAGGGGGAGATCAGGCGGGGGCGGCCCAGGAGCCCCCTCCACGGCATCCCGGTGGGGGTGAAAGACATCTACTACACCGCCGGGCTCAGGACCACGGCGGGCTCCAGGGTCTATGCCGACCTGGTGCCCGGGTACGACGCTGCGGCAGTGGCCCGCCTGAAGGCCGCGGGGGCCATCATCCTGGGCAAGACCGTCACCACTGAGTTCGCCTGCTACGATCCACCTCCCACGCGCAACCCGTGGGACCCCTCGCGCACGCCCGGCGGCTCCAGCAGCGGCTCGGCGGTGGCCGTGGCCGCACGGATGTGTCCCCTGGCCCTGGGCTCCCAGACGGCAGGCTCGGTGCTGAGGCCGGCGCTGTACAACGGCGTGGTAGGGCTGAAGCCCACCTACGGCCGCATCAGCGTCTTTGGTGTCATTCCCGTCAGCTTTACCCTGGACACCCTGGGCACCTTCACACGCACGGTGGAGGACGCGGCCCTGCTGCTGAACGTGCTGGCCGGGCGGGACCCCCGGGACCCCTACTCTTCCGACCGCACAGTGCCCGACTACCGCCAGGCGCTGGAGGCCCCGCCCCAGCCTCTGCGGGTAGGCCTGGTGCGCCAGTTCTTCTTCCAAAAGGCTAGTAAGGAGGTTTCGGAGCACACCGAAGAGGTGGCGGGCCGCCTGTCCCGGGCCGGGGCCCGGGTGGAGGAGGTGGACCTGCCCACCGACTTTCAGGACATATACCCCGTCCACCGTACTATCATGATCGCTGAGCTGGCGGCCTGGCACCGGGACCTCTACCGCCAGCAGCAAGACCAGTACGCCCCCGGCCTGACGGAGCTGGTGGAGGCGGGGCTGAAGGTGGGGGCGGTGGACTACCTGAAGGCCCTGGAGCGGCTGCGTACCTTCCGGGAGCAGATGGCGGCGCTGGCGGCCTCTTGGGACGTGCTGCTGACGCCTGGCACCCCTGCTCCCGCCCCCGATAGCTCTACCACGGGCGACCCTGTGTTCCAGACCCCGTGGACGGCGGCGGGGCTGCCCTCCATCTCCTTGCCAACGGGGCTCAGTGCCGGGGGACTGCCCCTGGGGGTCCAGCTTGTGGCGCCGCCCTTTGCCGAGGCCCGGCTGCTGGCGGCGGCCAGGTGGTGCGAGACGGTGGTGGGGGCCGCCTTGACGCCTCCTGGCGCTGCCTAGGCCAACCCCCCACAAAGGGTGGTTACCGTCGGCGCACCGTGGGCCTCAGGGGGTCTTCCGTCTCCCTGAGCCCCCTGACCAGAAGGGGTCAGGCGCCGGCACAAACCCAACCACGGTAGCGATTGGTGCCGTCCACGCCGTGGTAGGTATTGGTAACAAAAGTCGTCATTGGTGTAGAGCGAATATCGCAATTAGTACTAGAGTACTTGTACAAGAAAGAGACACTAAAGCTACCTCCTGTAAAATTATCCAACAAACCCTTAACAAGGCCTTAAATTTCCTCCGTCACAATAATGCCTAGATATTCGTAAACAAAGGCCGATGGAGGAACGAGATGATGGGGATGAGGAGACCTTGGATGAAGGGAGCAGTGATCCTGCTGGCCTTGCTCATTTCAGCCATCGCCATGCTGGGCACGGCCGTTGCCGCTCCCACCGGGCAAGAGCCTGGCCAGCCCCAGAGAGGCTTCTTCGGACGCGTAACCAATGTCCAGGTGGCCCCTGGGGCTTCGGTTGTCACACTGGAGACCAACGACGGGACCTCGGTGGATATCCTGGTCAACGACGAGACCAAAATTCGGGTCCCCGCTCGGAACACCGCCTCCATTGTGGACATCACCCCCAACTCCTTCCTGGCGGTCCACGCCGTACAGGTGGAAGATGGGTTCCTGGCCCTGAGCGTTCTGGTCAAGCCGGAAAGGGCCGTGGTGTACAAGCACCTGGTGGGCACGGTGGATGTGGCCGACGGCCAGCTCACCATCACCGACCAGGAAGGCAACAAGATAATCCTCCAGCGCCCCCAAGGGCTGGAGGGTGTTACCCCAGGCCAGGTTATCGCCGTGGTGGTCCAGATAGGACTGAGGAACCAGGTGCTGGACGGCAAGAAGTTGGAGAAGTCGGACCAAGGCCAGCCTGGGCCTCAGCCCGGCCCCAGCCTGACCTCCCTCAAAGTCCTGGCCATAGAGGGGCCCACCCAGGTAGAGCCCGGCGCCACCGCCAGCTTCAAGGTTTTCCAGCGCGGCACCAGGGAGCCTGTGGAAGGCGCCCAGGTGTACGCCTTGGAGGCCAAGTTCCACAGCAGCCTCAGGGCCGACGCCGGTGAGGCCTCCCTGGCCGCCTCGGTCCGAGAGAACGGCCAGTTCCTGGGCACCACCGACAGCAACGGTATGGTCGCTGGTGCCTTCGACGAGGAGGGCGCCTACCTTATTGTTGCCCTGAAGGACCAGTACCTGCCCGGCTTCCTTAAGCTGACGGTCAGGCACAGCAAGGGGCTGGAGATCAAGGCCCCCGATAGGGCTAAGGTGGGCGAGGAAGTGACCATGTTGGTCCTCGACCGCGAGAACGGGGATGTGGTGCCCGGCGCCGAGGTCTATGCCATCGCCATCAAGACCCTGACCGCGGCCAGTAACGTGCTGCCTGAGGAGGACCTGAAGGCTGTGGCCCTGAGAGAAGGGACCCTCCTGGGCACCACCGACGAAAACGGCGAGCTGACTTACGCTTTCCAGGAGGCAGGGGCCTACCTCCTGGTGGCCACCAAGGATGGCTACGCACCTGGCAGGCACCACCTGTTTGTCTTGGCCGGCCAGGGCCTGGGCATCCGGGCGCCCCGTGAGGCCGATGTGAACGAGCCGGTCACCTTCCACGTCTTTGACCGAGCTACTGAGGAGCCAGTGGCCGGGGCCGCCGTGTATGCCTTCCCGGCCCACATCTCCACCGCCGACATCCCCCAGGCTGACGAGCCCGCCAACGACGTGGTGGCCCGCCTGGACGGGCGATTACTGGGCCGCACCGATGACAATGGAAACCTGACTCACAGCTTCGAGCAGCAGGGCACCTACCTTATCCTGGCCGCCAAGGCCGGATACACGCCCGCCTGGAGCAAGCTGGAGGTCGGCCGCCGTAGCGCCCTGGGCATCAGCGGCCCCGACAGGGCCGAGGTGGGCCAGACAGTGACCTTCAAGGTCTTCGACCAGGCCAACGGCCAGCCGGTGGCCGGCGCCGCCGTGTACGACCTCGGCGGGATACTGCCCGTGGCCGGCGTCACCGTCAACATAGACGTTGACGACCCCAAGCTGCCAGCGGTCCAGAGCGCCCTACAACGTCTGGGCCAATTCCTGGGCGAGACCGGTGAGGACGGGACCCTGGCCCTCGCCTTCCAGCGCCCCGGCCTGCACTACATCGTCGCCATGAAGCAGGGCTACCGTCCCGGCGCCACCAAGATCCAGGTGGTGGGTGAGGCCCCGAACGGCCTGAGCATCGTGGGGCCCGACCAGGTGAGGGCCGGCCAGCCCGCCTCTTTCAAGGTGTTCGATAGGAATACCGAGCAGCCCGTGGCAGGGGCAGGCGTCTTCGCCTTCCCACCCAACATCCGGGAGGTGGACCTGGCCTTTGACGATGAGCCCTCCCCCGAGCTGGTGGCCAAGTGGCGGGGCATTTTCCTGGGCCGCACCAACGACCAGGGTGAGGTCACCCACGCCTTCGACCAGCCGGGCGCCTACATCATCGTGGCCATAAAGAAGGGCTACACTCCCGGCTACACCAAGCTAGTGGTGGTCCACCGGGCAGCCTTAGGGATAGAGGGCCCTGGGGAGATCGAGGTAGGCCAGACGGCGACCTTCAAGGTCTTCGAGAGGTATAACAGGGAGCCAGTGGCCAACGCCGCCGTGTTCATGATCCCCAACATCCTGGAGCGGGCTATTACCGAACTTCAGGAGGATTCCGGCCCTGAGATACTGACACGGCTGAACGCCACCCTCATTGGCCGCACCGATGAGAATGGTACGCTGACCCACGCCTTCCAGACGGCAGGCCGGTACACACTGGTGGCAGTGAAGCGGGGCTACATACCTGGCATGACCAGGCTGTTGGTCAGCCAGAGCTACCAGGGCGCCCTGGCCATCAAGGGCCCGGAGCGAGTAGAGGTGGGCCAGGAGGCTACCTTCAAGGTCTTCGACCGCAACACCGAGCAGCCCGTGGCAGGGGCAGGCGTCTTCGCCTTCCCACCAGATATTCGAGAGGCAGACATACCTCAGGATGAGGAGCCCGATGGCGGTGCCCTAACACAACTGCGCGGCATATTCCTGGGCCGCACCAACGACCAGGGCGAGGTCACCCACGCCTTCGACCAGCCGGGCGCTTACATCATCGTGGCCGTCAAGCGCAGCTACCGCCCCGGTATGACCAAGCTGCTGGTCACCCCTCGCATCCCCAGCGGCCTGAGCATTGAGAACCCGTCCGGGGTCAGGGTGGGCCAGGAGACCACCTTCGCGGTATCTGACCGCAAGACCGGCCAGCCTGTCCCCAGCGCCGTCCTGTTCGCCTTCTCCCGCGCCCTTCCCGTGGATGTGACCCTGGACGGGGTGGAGGTGGACCCCGAGGTGGCGGCCAACTGGGGCGGTATCATTCTGGGACGCACCAACGAGAGCGGCAAGCTGGTCTATACCTTCCAGCAAGAGGGTGGGTACCTGATTCTGGGTGCCAAGAGGGGGTACGTGCCCGGCCTGAGCAAGATCTATGTGGAGCCCAAGCCCACCCAGGCCCTGGCTATCAGCGGGCCCGAGGTGAGCAAGGCCGGCCAGCCCGTGACCTTCAAGGTGTACCAGGCCAACACTACGCTGACCTCCACCCCCTTGGCCACTACCCTTGTCCAAGAGCCCGTGGCAGGTGCGGCGGTCTATGCCTTCCCCAGCCACATGCCTGTGGTCATCTCCCAGGTGGGTGAGGAGCCCTCGCCCGTGATATCGGTGTGGGCGGGGATCTTCCTAGGCCGCACCAACGAGCAGGGTGAGCTGACCCACACCTTCCAGGTGTCGGGGCGCTTCCTCATCGTCGCCACTAAGGCAGGCTACCGGCCCGGCGCCACCAAGCTGGCGGTGGAGGGCGAGAACACCACCGGAGCCCTGAGCATAAAGGCGCCGGAGGAAGCCGGGGTCGGTGACAAAGTGACCTTCGTGGTGTACAACCAGTCCAGCACCGACGCCTCCTCCAGCCTGGTGGCCGGGGCCGCGCTGTACGCCTTCCCCTCCCACGTTGACGTCATCGCCTCCGAGCTGGGTGAGGAGCCCAACACCGACCTGCTGCTCAAGTGGGAAGGGACGTTCCTGGGGCGGACCAACGATCTCGGCGAGCTGACCTACGCCTTCCAGAGGGCCGGGACCTACGTCATCGTGGCGGCCAAGCGGGGCTATACCCCGGCGTCTATGAAGATACAGGTGGAAGGCCCCAGCACCATCCTGGCTCTGGGGATTTCTGGCCCCGGTGAAGCAAAGGTAGGCCAGGACGTAACCTTGCGGGTCTTCGAAACCCATAACGGCGATGCCGTCAGCGGCGCCAGCCTCTACGCCTTCCACGCCGACATGGATATCAGCGTCTCGGAGCTCAGGGAGGAGCCCAACGCTGAACTGCTGGAAAAGTGGCAGGGCATGTATCTGGGCCGCACCAACGACGCGGGCCAGCTCACCACCGCCTTTAAGGAGGACGGAAAGTACATCATCGTGGCCGTCAAGAGCGGCTACGTGCCCGGCCAGACTAACATCGCGGTGGCGGCGGTAGATGGGAACCTGGAGGCCGACAACATCACGGCCGGTGACGCCATCTCTTCCAACCTTCACTAGGCTGAGAATCTGACACCCCATCCATGCAAACGGGATGGGTCTTAGGGCCAGCCCTGGCGGAGTTAGCGCCTCCCGGCCAGGGCTGGCCAACGTTTTCCCCACACCCCCCACGCAGGGTGGATGGTGGTCAACCACACCGGCCCACGGTCCGCCGGGGATACCCCCACACCCCAACCTTAGTACACCGGCTGTTTTGAAGGCGTGTAGCCCGCCAGAAGCAGACCGCTGGGCCAGAGGATGAGCTGGCATTCTGAGAGAGCGCAGCGACCAAAGAACCCGGAGGCGTCCCATCCCCACCAGGTCCTGAACCCTTGTACCAAGGGCTCAGAATGGCCCACCTCCCACTCCCATGGGACGCACGAAGGATGAAAATGCCTTC
>DAOUBE010000101.1:0-10782 GCA_034432835.1 Dehalococcoidia bacterium
ACCCTTTGAAGCCACGTACCCCTGCTCGCCACGCTCTAATCACCATGGCTGGGACTCTTCCCCGGGCCGGGCTGGAACACACCGGAGGAGACGTCGGGCACCTGGCCCGCCTTGTGGGCCGTCGGCCTTAGACCGCTGGTGGAGACCACGATCATGGCGATGACCACCGGCGGGAGGAACAGGATGGCGTGGACAGTCAAGGCGAAGCTCAGGGCCAGCTCTCGCTGCACCCCGAACAGTCCCAGGAAGTACACCACCGCGAACTCGAAGGTGCCCACCGCCGCGGGAAGGCCGGGGAGGGTGGTGGTAACATACAGGGCCACCAGTATGGCCAAAGTAGCCACCAGCGGGGAGATGCCCAGGCCCATAACGTAGGCCAGGACCCAACCTGTCACCCCGATGCCCAGCCAGTAGATAAGGGTGACCATCAGGGAGTAGGCCAGGGTTCCTCGGGACCTTTCCAGCCTCGCTATAGAGATGGCGAAGGAGGACAGGCCCCTGACCCGCCGCAGGAGTCGGCTGCGCACGCTGGCGGCCAGGGCCTTCACCAGCAGGACTGAGATAAGGGCCATGACCGCCATGGCTATGGCGTAGGGAAGGAAGTGGCCCCCCGTGGGGATGAGGGCCAGGCCCACCACCAGCAGCACGGCGCTGGCGATCATGTCCAGCACCCGCTCCATGCCCAGGGTCGCCAGGGCGACGCTGGGCCGCACCCGGTGCTTCAGGGTCAGCATGGCGAACTGCACGGCCTCGCTAAGCACCCGCACAGGTGTCAGGTTGTTGATGCCGATGCCCGTGTTCTGCACCAGGAACAGACGGAACAGGGAGGGCCGCTCGGCCACGAAAAGGACCTGCCAGCGGTAGGCCCGCAAAAGGGTGATGAGCAGGAACACCAGCAGCGCCAGGAAGGCGAAGAAGACGGGGAAGTCCTTGAACTGCTCCACCAGGGTGGCCCACTCGGCCCCGCGGATGGCCAGCCAACCCAGCCCGGCCCCGCACAGCACTCCCAGAATGGTGCGCCCGGGTATGCTCCAGGCCAGTCGCAACACCCTTTTATAGCCTACGATGTTCATATCTCCCTTGCACGGCAAACTTGACCAGTATAAATTAGTCCTACAGCTTTATCCAGAGGCACACCTTTTTGTTTTTTGATTGCCACACCCACATTGACCAGTACGCCCTCCAGGAGATGCCCGGTATCCTGGAGCGGGCCCGACAGGCGGGCGTCACCACCATTGTAACAGCCGGGGTCACCCTGGACACTTCCAGGGCCTGCGTGGAGCTGGCTGGCCGGTTCCCGGAGATATACGCCGGCGTCGGCCTCCACCCCGCCGACCTGACGGGTCCCGTCACCGGCGAGACGGTGGCCGCCCTGCGGGCTCTGGCCCTCAGCAGCCCCAAGGTGGTCTGCATAAGCGAGATAGGCTTGGACTTCATGCCCCAGTCTCCCGACCATGACCTGCAATATGATGCCTTCCGGCGCCAGATACGTCTGGCCCGGGAACTCCGGCTTCCTATTATCTTTCACTCCAGAGAGGCCCACACCGAGACCTTGCGGGTGCTCCAGGAGGAGGGGGGAGAGGAGGTTGGGGGAGCGATGCACTACTTTCAAGCCGATGTCGCCACCGCCTGGGAAGCCATTGCGTCGGGCTTCTTCATATCCTTGGCCCGGCCCCTGCTGCGCCTGCCCCATCTCCAAGATGTGGCTAGGGAAGTGCCGCTAGAGCATATAGTCCTGGAGACCGACTCCTTCCCCCAGCCTTTTAAGAAGCACCGCGAGAACTGGACGGAGCCGAGACACGTGAGGCAGGTGGCTGAAGCCCTGGCTGAGATTAAAGGGGTCTCGCTGCAGAAGGTAGCTGAGGTGACCACCCTCAACGCTCGGAGGCTGCTCCGGTGGGAGCGCTTGCCCTCCCAGACCGGAAGACAGGGATGGAGCTGAGAAAACTGGGCAGTCTGCCCAGAAACCTGCGCACACCCGGAAACACCACTTGCCTCAAGACCGCCTCCCTCAGCTCAGACTCTCGGAGCCTGGTACTACCTTCTACCTGGAAGGTGTCGGCAGCCCGGTCGAAGTGCACCCGCACCACTCCAGGGAGCCCCTCCAGGGCCCGCTGCACCCGCACGACACAAAGGCCCTGGGACAGAAGGCCTCGCACCTCTACCGTTGCCCGGAGGTACCCCTGCCCCGAGGCGGCGTTTGGCGACCACACCTTGGCGTCAGGAGTCACAAACAGGTTATATAGCCTTGGCATTCTAACAGACCTGGAAAATAAACTCTGTTAACAAGAATATCACACTCACCTCATTGTGAGAAAGCGTCGGCGCCTTTATACTTAGACAAGAGTTTATAATACTCATCCGAGTTAGCATGGAAGACGCGATAGAGCAGCTAAATTTCCATCAGCTATACCTGTTTTACGTCGTGGCACGTCACCGCAGTTTCTCCCGGGCTGCTAAGGAGCTCCGCATCAGCCAGCCCGCGGTCTCCATTCAGGTCCAGGACCTGGAGAAAAGCCTGGGCACGCCCCTGTTTCAGCGCAGGACGCGGGAGCTCCACCTGACCCCCGCCGGCGAGACGGTTTACGAGTACGCTCAGCGCATCTTCTCCCTGGCGGTGGAGATGCGGGAGGCGGTGGAGGACATTCAGGGGCTGCGTCGCGGCAACCTTACCGTGGGGGCCAGCACCACCCCCGGCGAGTTTATCCTTCCCGCCATTATCGGCCAGTTCCATCAGAAGTACCCCCAGGTCCAGGTGAAGCTGGTCATCTCCAACACCCAGACCACCATGTCCCGCATCCTTCAGCGAGAGCTGGACCTGGGCATGGTGGGCGACCAGGTCTCCTCGGCCTCCGAGGACCTGGTGGTTTCGCCTTACCTCAACGACGAGATCGTGCTAGTTGCCGCCCCCAGCAACCCGCTGGCCCGGCAGGCCCGGCAGGTGACCCTCCAGGAAGTAATGGAGGTGGGCCTACTGATGAGGGAGCCCGGCTCAGCCACCCGCAAGATCGCCGAGGAGGCGTTCCTCCGGCTGGGGGTGGTCCCCAACGTGGTGATGGAGCTGGGCAGCAACCAGGCCGTCAAACAGGCCGCCATCGCCGGTCTGGGGGTGGGTGTGGTGTCACGCAACGGCATAAAGTCGGAGCTGATGGCCGGGTTGCTGAACGTGTTGGAGGTCAAGGACTGGGAGTGCTTCAGGATGTTCTACATCATCTACCTTAAGGACCGGCACCTGTCCGCCGTCCAGAGGGCCTTCCTGAACTTCTTGGAGCAAGAGAAACCTCCGTGCCCTACCCCCAAGGCCAAGGCACGCTCCTAAGGCTAGTCTGCCACCGTCCGGGCCTCGCTCCTGGTGTTGTTAGGTGCCTCTGCCACCGGCCACCGAAGCCAGGGCTTCCCGCAGCCCTGCCGAGGTGACGAAGAGCGCCCCCGGGACCTTGGCCCGGGTCTTCTCTATCGCCTCCTCTTTGCCATCCACGAATATGATGGGGATGTGTCGCGTCGCCTTGATGGAGCGCAGACCGTCGGCCGTCTCCCGACCGTGGGAGGGGAGTCTCGTCAGGTAAATGACCACGGCGTCCGGCTGGTCAGCCTTGATACGCTTACCTCCACGGGCACCGTCCTGGGCCTCTGTCTCCACTTCCCAGCCCTTGGCCCTCAGCCGGGCTGCTAGCTCCGCCGCCTCGGCCTCGTTCCAGTGAATGAGGAACAGCCGTCCTGCCATGGATGGCCTCCTTAGCTGAGGTTGATGCTGGCCAGGAACCAGTGTAAGATACCTCTCGTTACAACATGCAATACGACCTGGTTGGAGGCCCATAGAGTCTCTCCATATCCCTTTAGGCAGAGCCAGGTTTACAGACAGTACTCTAGGAGGTACCGTGGCCTATCCACAAAACTGTAAGATAGCACTGAAAGAGTGGGCCGTAGCTGTCCGTGCCCTGGACAGAGGCAGGCAGGTGGTCCTGCTGCGTAAGGGCGGCATCCGGGAAGAGGGCAAGGAGTTCAGGGTCATCTACCCCCAGTTCCTTCTATATCCCACCTTTGAGCACCAGAACGAGGCCCTGCTCAAGCCCGAGGCCCACCAGGAGTTGCGCCGCACCATAGCCGAGGCCCCTGGGCCGGACCAGGTCACCTTCACTCACTGGGCCCAGGTGGAGGAGGTCATCGAGCTGACCGAGCAGGAGCGCCTGGACCGTATGGAGGCCTGCCACATCTGGACCAATGACTACGCCCAGAAGAGGCTCCATTGGAAACCGCGCAAGCCCTTGTCTGTTATGCTCATTCGGGTGTACCGGATGGAGCACCCGGTGACACGGCCTGTCCTGCCCGAGTATAGCGGGTGCAAGTCCTGGGTGGAGCTGGACAGGGAGGTGCCCCTCTCCGGGCTGACGCCGGTGCTATCCGATGCGGAGTTCCAGGAGAAGGTGCAGGAGGTCAAAGAAGCCCTGGGCCTTACCCGTTCCTTAGTAGGCGCCGATTCTTCTCCTGTACCGCCTGCTGAATTGACTGGTTTGACGCTGCCGACTGAGGTCCGTACAGATACCCCTCAGGGCGTTGGAGGCGACGCGTGAAGTATAGGCCGCTGCCCCGTACCGATCTGGTCCTTTCCGAGGTCTCCTTTGGCGTCTGGACTGTCTCCACCAACTGGTGGGGCAGGGTGGAGCCTGATGAGGGGGTGCGCCTTCTCCAGCGCGCCTACGACCTGGGAGTCAACTTCTTCGATACCGCGGACACCTACGGCCAAGGCTTCGGTGAAGAGATCGTAGCCCGGGCCCTGGGCAACCACCGTCACGACATCATCATCGGCACCAAGTTTGGCTACGACATCTACAGTCCCTTCGAGCGCAAGGGTCACACCGAGCGGCCCCAGAAGTTCGAAGCCCAGTTTGTCCGCTTCGCGTGCGAGCAGAGTCTGCGTCGCCTCAAGACCGACTACATCGACATCTACCAGTACCATAATCCGCGCCTTGAGGCCCTCCAGAAGGACGATGTGTGGGATACCCTCCAGGCCCTGGTGAGGGAGGGCAAGGTCCGTTATGTCGGCTCCGCCCTTGGGCCCGATATCGGCTGGTTCGAAGAGGGCGAGTACTCCATGCGGGTGCGCAAGGTGCACTCCCTCCAGATTATCTACAGCATCCTGGAGCAGGAGCCGGCCCGCCGCTTCTTCCCCATAGCCAAGGAGCACAACGTGGGACTGCTGACCCGGGTGCCCCACGCCTCGGAGGTGCTCACTGACCGTTATGTCAATGAGCCGCCCAGATTCGACCCCACGGACCACCGCGCCCACCGCAAGCGGGAGTGGCTGGAGAAGGCCCTGAAGCGGGCCGCCCAGGTCCGGTTCCTGGCCGAGGGCACGGGCCGCACCATGGCCCAGGCGGCCATCAAGTTCTGCCTGGCCCAGCCCACGGTGGTGTCGGTCCTGCCCAACATCGTGACCATGCAGGAGCTGGAGGAGTACCTGGCATCGCCCGAGACCCCGGACCTGACTCGGGAGGAGCTGGACCGCCTGGAGGAGATTTACCAACACAACTTCTACCTGGAGGAGCCTGCGCCCACCCCGGTGGAAGGCTCCTAGGGCGCCGGTGGCAGGGCTCGCCCCGCACCCATGGCCTGGCCTGACGCGCCCCTGGCGGGATGGTGGACCAGAACAACGGGGCGCAAGTCCGGGGAGAGTGCTGAGGGGCAGGCTCCTCTGGTGGGGTCCCTGGTACCTGTGATGCTCTTGGAGTCGGGGGCTAGGCCCTTTTGGACCCCGTGGTGCCCTTGTCTCCTCTCTTTACCAGATTAGCTTGTCAGGGGAGGATGATAGCTGCCATTCTGAGCCCTTCTCCGAAGGGTGAAGAACCTGGTGGGGCTGGCCACCTCAGTGGGTGCAGGGTAAACCCTGCCGAGTGGGTGGGACAACCAACGACCCATCTTGGGTGCCCAAAAGAGAAGGGTGCAGGGCGTGCTCTACCAGGACGCCCCCTGGTGCCCCAGTCAAGCCCTCTCTAGCGCCTTAGCCGGGCCTTGTCCACCTTGGGGCGGTAGAACCTACCGGCCCGCCTGGCCTGGGCCTTCTTCATCTCCTCTTCAATCATGTTGAAGTCCAGCTTGGGAATAAGGTGGTAGTTGCCCTGGAAGGCCAGGGGCCAGTCCTCCGGCGCCCACCGGCGGACAAACTCCATCCTGGGAGCTATCTCCAGTGCGGGTATGTAGTCCTGCTCCTCTAGGACAACATCCATGTTGAGCTCTATGCGGAAGAGCAACAGTTTGGAGCCGTCTTTGGGTGCGCGTTCATCGGTGGAGGGCTGGTCCTGGAAGCTGCGAGAGGTTACCGTGGCGGTAGCCGGGAAAAGGCGTCGCATTCTTATATAAAACAGCACCCGGTCCCCCTCCTCCATCCGCTCCAGGCGCCTGCGGTGCTGGGCGCCCACAGCCTGCTCCAGGAAGTTCCGCTCCAGCACCATGGGGAACTCCTGAGGCATAACCGTCACTAACCAGAAATTCCTGGGCATTAACCACCTCGGCCGTTACCTTGTCGTTACAGACCTATTATAAATCGCTGTAGGAATCGCCTGTAAGCTATACAGATATTATTTGTACGACGTTGAGCAACGCTACCCAGTTATGTTCAGGATATTGTACAGGTGGAGGTACAGCTTGCCCGCCTCCCTCACAAAGACCAGGGGCCCCACCTTCCTGTTAGGGTCCATGTGCTGGAAGAAAGAGAACTCGGTGTAATAGACATCCTTACCCGCCTGCTGCAGCGCACTCCACATGCGGCGAGACTCCTCGGAGGGCACCAGGTTATCCTCCCGGTCGTGCATTATTAGGACTCGGCCCTGAAGCCGGTCCACGTAGGTGCTGGGGGAGATGCGCTCCAACAGCGCCTTGGCCTCCTGGGGGAACTGGTCCATCAAGGCCCGGGCCTCGTCCAGGCTCAGGTCTCCCTGCAGCAGCCGGTGTACCGTCCTCCCCAAGGGCGTCAGCGACTCCAGCTCCTCAAGAGTAGGGTCTTCACCCTCCAGGTGCACCCTGGTCAGCACCTCCCGGTCGTGCTGGCTCTCCAGGCCCTCAATAAGGTGGGAGGTGAACACCTCCAGGGTGAGGCTGTCGGGGCTCCAGGGCTCTACGCGGCTGTCGTAGAAACTGCTCCGGCTGGCGATCTGGGCCAGGAAGTCTTCGGCATTAAAGTAGCCACCGAAGAAGTTCAGGAACTTCACATCCTGGCTAATTCTGGGGTCGGCGGCGGCCACGGTTGCCATGGAGGCGCCCACACAGAAGCCGCCCAGGCCCAGCCGCTCCGAGTCCACCCCCTCCAGGCCCTTGAGGTACTGGAAAGCCCACACCAGGTCTTCGGGCGACTCCGTATCCAGGCGGCGCTGGGTCATGGTCTCCGACCAGGGGATCATCACCACAAAGCCCGCCCGGGCCAGGGCATTGCCCAGGTTGACCACCCGGGGGTCATCCCGGCCCGCAGGGTTCACACCCAGAAAGAGGAGGACGGCGGCTCGTTTCCCTCCACCCGGCAGGCGGTATATATCCGCCATCCCTGTGCTGGAGGCGACGGGGAACTTCACCTGGACTCGTTCCGGGTCTCCCGAGAACCAGCTCTGAGGTTTTAGCGGTACCGAGGGCACAAGCTGGGGGACCAGGAGGGCTGTCTTAAGCGCCGTCCGCCCTGGCCGCGTCAGCGCTACCAGCAGGACTGCCACCACTAACGTGAGAAGGAGTCCCAGGCCCAGCATTCTAAACCAGCGCCCCATACCCCGCTTTCCTGTTCCGCGGCTGCCCAATCCATTATACCAGCCCTGGCGCTAGTCCCTTGGGTCGGGCCACCAGTCCTGGTACCATTGCGCCGGTCAAGTGTAGCGGGTACAATCCAATACGCATATTTTCAGGAGGCTCGTCGGATTTGATAGTCACCGTCGTCGGACACTACCCCAGGGTCCCCAGCACCAAAGCCCCCAACCTTCGGACGGCCATCCAGCAGCACCAGGCCGGCAGGCTGACCGATGAGGAGCTGCGTAAGGTGGAAGACGAGGTCACTAAAGAGGTGATACAGGAGCAGGTGGACGCCGGCATAGACCTGGTGACCGATGGCCAGGTACGCTGGGAGGACGGGCAGACCTATTTTGCCAGGGGAATCAAGGGTTTTTCCATCAACGGGCTCACTCGCTACTTCGATACCAACACCTACTACCGCCAGCCAGTGCCCGAGGGCAAGCTGCAGTGGCAGGGGCCCATCTCCGTTAGGGATTTCAAGTTCGCTCAGGCCAACAGCCCCAAGCCCGTCAAGGCCGTGGTAACGGGCCCCTACACCCTGGCCCGCCTCTCCAGGCAGGGCGTCTATTCCAGCCTGCCAGACCTGGTCATGAACCTGGCGGGCATCCTCAACCGCGAGGCCCAGGAGCTTCAGAAGGCCGGGGCCACCTTTATCCAGTTCGACGAGCCGGCCATTCTGTGGCACCCCGAGGACTGGGCGCTGTTTGAGAGGGCCTCGGCCACCCTGACCCAGGGGCTGCGGGTCAAGACCGCCCTGTACACCTGGTTCAAGGACGCCACGGCCGTAGGGGCCAGGCTGTTCCGCCTTCCCTTCAACGTGTATGGTCTGGATCTGGTCATGGGCAGCGCCAGCGAGAAGCTGCTCAAGGAGTTCCCCGGGGACAAGGAGCTGGGGGCGGGAATAGTGGACGCCCGCAACACCAAGCTGGAGACGGTAGAGGAGATCGGGGCCTGGCTACAGCGCCTGGCCCGGTGGGTCTCCCCCGAACGTATTTATGTCAATCCAAGTTGCGGCCTGGAGTACCTTCCCAGAGATAGGGCGCGGGCCAAGCTGCACCGCCTGGTGGAGGGAGTCCGCAAGGCCCAGGAGGTGCTGGCGTGAGCCAAGGACTGCTGACCACCGCCGTGGGGAGCTACCCCAAGCCCGATTACCTTCAGAAGGCCCGCAACCAGGTGGCCCAGGGAAAGATGGACCCTCGGGAGCTCCACCAACTGGAGAAGAAGGCCACCGCCCACTGGATCAAGCTCCAGGACGACATTGGCCTGGATATCCTGGTGGATGGCGAGATGTACCGCGGCGACATGGTGACCTACTTCTCGGAGAACATGGAGGGCTTCGAAATCAGCGGCCTGGTGCGCTCCTACGGCAACCGCTACTACCGCAAGCCCATCTGCGTGGGCCCCGTGGGCCTGAAAAGCACCATCACCGTGGACTGGTGGAGGTACGCCCAGAGCCTGACCCAAAAGCCGGTCAAAGGCATGCTCACTGGCCCCTACACCATGGTGGACTGGTCCTTCAACGAGTACTATCCTACCCGCGAGGCCTTTGTCATGGACATGGCCCGCCTGGTGCACGAGGAGGCGGAGGCCCTGGAGAAGGCCGGCGCCAGATACATCCAGATCGACGAGCCGGCCGTCTCCACCCGTCCCGACGAGATGGCCCTGGCCTCCCGGGCCCTGGCTGTGGTGACCAAGGGCCTCAGGGCCTTCACCATCACCCACATGTGCTACGGCGACTTCGCCAACGTCTATGACCAACTGGTCCGACTACCTGTGAATAACCTTGACCTGGAGATGGCCAACAGCAACTACGACCTGTTGGAGCTGATCCGCCAGCGCGGCCTGCCCCAGGACAAGTCCATCTCCATGGGCGTGGTGGACTCCCACAGCCACCGGGTGGAGTCGGTGGAGGAGATCAAGCGGGGCATCAAGCTGGGCCTGGAGGTGCTGCCCCCGGAGCGCCTGTTCATAGACCCCGACTGCGGCCTCAAGACTCGCCAGGAGGATGAGACCGTGGGCAAGCTGCGCAACATGGTGCAGGCGGTGCGAGAGGTCAAGCAGGAGCTGGGCATAAGATAGCCCTTGTTGCTGCCGCTGTAAGTCTTGGGGGCAGGTCAGCCGGCCTGCCCCCAAGTTTAGTCCTTCTTTTTCTTAAGGCAGCCTGCTACTCTTCCTGGCTTTGGTGCTGCTGCCTCAGCCGTACGGAGACGAACTCCACAGCCGTCCTACGGTAAGCCTCCTGGGCTTCGGGACGAAGTACCTTCCAGACCACAAAGGCGAATAGGACCAGGGCCAGCAGTCCCAGAACCCCCGACACCCCTAGCCCGGCGGAACCCACCCTTCCCGGTACCAGCCCGAAGGCCAGGCGCAGAGCGACGCTGCTGTTCAGCGCCAGAAAGGCCCCGTCCATGAGCCGATGGTGGGGCAACTGGGCGCCCTCAAACAGAGGCAGCATCCGCGCGGCCATTCCCATGATCATCATGCTCACGAACCCCAGGGCCAGCACGTGGAGGGCGGGGGCGGCGGTGAGAGCCGGGAAGAGGGACAAGCCCCAGGCAGCGTTGACAGTCTGGAGGGCCATCAGCCCGGTGCCCACCAGCAGCCAGGCGTAAGAGGCCCGCAGGAACCACTCGTAGCGGACGTAGGTCCCCGGCATATACTCCCGGGGCCGGTCCCTGGGCTCCAACACCCTCAAGGCGGCGACAAAGGCCACCACCCCGGCTACCTCGGCCACAGCTCCTGGCACAAGCCACGCCGCAGGCACCCCCAGGAGCCACGCAGCGACCTGGCAGGCGGCCCCCAGGTTGAGAGACCAGAAGGCCGCCCGGGCTAGGCCCTGACGTACTGGCCGCAGGGCCATGAAGGCGCTCACGGCCCGCACGCTCACCCCCAGGATGTAGTTTCCCAGGAAGCCCAACAGGGAGGCATGGATGAAGGCGCTGTCCCAGTTAGCGGGCACTGCCACGCCACGGCTGGAGGCTACCCAGGCCACCATGGCCATATGTACAGCCGCGG
>DAOUBE010000102.1:0-3022 GCA_034432835.1 Dehalococcoidia bacterium
GGCCACCTCCTTTCTGGTCTATTCTCACCCAGAAGTGTGGCCCCTTCTGCTTCTACTTTTCCACGCCTACTGTCTCATATCTATCTGAACTTTTTCAGGACAGCGCTCAGCCCACACGACGGGTGCGGCTGGCCGGACGTGGGTGGCAGGGTGATATAATCTTGCACATTATGGGAAATCCTCAAGACCCTCCATCTTTGGAAGAGAGGCTGTGGCGCCCCGTCACGGAGGAGCCTTCCCACCCCCTTCACGTCCTTCAAGGCCGGCCACTGGGAGACGGGCGGCTGCTGCTCCGCCTAGGCCCCGCCAACAGGGTGGGGGCGCGTTACTTCCAGCTTCTGCTCCAAGATGCCCACGGCTTCCTCCAGAGACCCCCTGTCCTGGTGGGCATGCACCACTACGGATCCCTTCCTTCCTTCAACTGGATCGAGGTAATGAACACCTCGTGCCTGGCGGAGCACGAGCCTGTACTGTTCGCATACCTCATGGAGGTGGTCCCCCCTGGCGGCCATCTGATGGTGGAGTACGAGAGTGCCGAGCGGCGGGAGACGGAGCGCCTGCTGGGCCAGGGGGTGCCCCCAGTGCTCACGCCCCTGGGCTGGCTGATGTTCCAGGCGGGGTGCGACGCCGGGTTTCGGGACTGGTACATCTCCGAAGGTGGGAGCGAGGGCCCTCGCAAGCTGCAGGGGTTCAAGTGCCTCGACGAGTCCCACCGGCGGCGGAAGTGCGCCGAACTGGTCCAAGAGGTGCAGGCCTACCTGCGCTCCCACCCTGACGCCGCCGCATCGGTACGGCAACGGGCCATGCAGCTACTGCGCCAGCTAGGGGAAGGCTCCCACTAGCGTACCTCTGCGCCTTCTGGAGCAAGCCGGGCGCCGCTCCATGCCGCGGAGGCCCCGTGGGGCATGGGCAACGTGGTGATGCCCACCTATCTAGGAGCGCTCAGCTCTCTGAAGAGGCGCCGGCGGTCCGGTGGGCGGCCCTCCCGCCGCCACCGCTCGCGGCCCTGGCCATCGTACAGGACAAAGGTTGGCACAGACCTGACCCCGTACCTCTCAGCCAGCGCCGCCCCGGCTTGGCTACGAATCTCCACGCGGAAAACCAGGACCAGGCCCTTCAGATCACGCTCCAGCCTGTCCACGACAGGCCTGATGGACAGGCACATGGCTCAATAGTTGGAGTAGAACTCCACCAGGACTGGCTGGCCCTGGCCTAGGGCCTGCACCAACTCATTGGCGGGGCCTGGGCGGGTCCGCAGCGCCTTCTGGCCGGCCAGGGCTAGGGCGGCCGCCGCCAGGCCCGCACCCAGGGCGGCCCACGGCCCGCCGGCCAGCGCCCAGGCCAGGGATGCTCCCAAGACCACCAAGGCCCCGGCAGCCAGCAGCCAGGAGTAGCGGTTCAGCGCTCGGCTTAGGGACAAGGCTATCACCTCCCTGAGGTACGCTCTGTGGCCGAGGGGGCCTAGCTCCTACGCGTCGCCCGGTCCTCGGCGGAGAGCTGCCTCACCGTCTCGCCGGTATCGGCAAAGGTGCGGGTAACGTTCACCGACCCGTACACCCACAGGATGCGCATGCGCCCGCTGCCTTTGTTGATGAACCGGTGGGGCACTCCCGCCGGAACAAAGGTGGTATCGTAGGGCTTCACCCGCTCCTGGACCAGCTTCCCCTCCTGTTGCATCTCGAACACGCCCTCGCCCTCCAGCACCGTCACCGACTCGTCGGTGTTGTGGCTGTGCAGGCGTATGGAGGCGCCTGGCGGGAAAGAGGTGACGCCGTTAATGAAAATGGTAGCGCCCACGCCCGTGGTCACCAGGGGCACGCTCTCCACACCCTCGCCCCGGTCCACCCGGGGCATCTGGTCGAACCGGAGAATCCTGGCCTCCTTCATTCCTTCCTCCTGATGCTGAGTTCTTGGGGTTGCGGGTACATCGCCTCAGCAGATTATACCGTGGGGAGGGCAGGCCTGTGGGGCCCGTCCTGCGGCTTGAGGGAGGGCCTTCATCCTGCCAGGGCTGGCCCCTTCGCTTCACTCAGGGCTCGTCCTTGACCCACACTTCCCTGAGGTGGTCACTAAGGGTATGTGACCAGGGATAGTGAACATTGGGTGCAGGGTGCACCCTGCCAGGGTGTGCCCTGTCAGGTGGGTGGTCAATCACACCCCATCTTGGGCACCCAAAAGAGAGGGGTCGGGGGCGAACCCTGGGAGGGCCTGGGTTGATTTCCGCCCTCTCCGCTATCTATAATCAACGGCGATTCGGAGACATGGAAGGGATGGAAACGCTAACTCAAGGCCAGGAGCTGACCCTGGGTGCCTGGGACGTCCGGCCGGAAGAGGTGGAGGCCTACCTTACTGCCGTAGGAGACTCTTCACCCCTGTACCGCCAGGCCGGCGCGGCCCCGCCGCTGGCCGTGGTGGCCAAGGCCTTCTCCCTGCTCCTGGAGCGACTCTCTCTGCCCCCAGGGTCCGTCCATTCGGCCCAGGAGATCGAGTCCCTTGCCCCCGTTCCGGTGGGCAGCCGGGTCACCTTCTCCCTACGGGTTGCCCAGCAGAGCCAGCGGGCCGGATGGCAGTTCATGACCCTGGAGCTGGCCGCCCTCGATGCGGGTGGCACAGTGCTGCTGAGGGGAAAGAGCACCGTCATGTCTCCCACCGGAGAGCAAGCCTGATGGCCCAGGCAGAGCCCCCCAAGACCCTGCCCCCCATCACCAGGCGGGTGACCCAGGAACAAGTACAGCGCTACGCCCTGGCCTCGGGCGACCACAACCCCCTTCACCTGGACCCCCAATTCGCCGCTACCACCCCCTTTGGCCGGCCCATCGCCCACGGCATGCTTACCATGGCCTTCATGGCGGAGATGATGGCCCGGGCCTTCGGCGAGGCGTGGCTCAAGGGAGGCAAGCTGCGGGTCAGGTTCAAGGCCCCCGTCTATCCGGGCGACCAGGTCTCCACCTGGGGGGAGCTGCTCCGGCAGGAGGTGGGAGACGGGTCCACGGACTTGGAGTATTCGGTGGCGCTGAAAAAC
>DAOUBE010000103.1:0-8108 GCA_034432835.1 Dehalococcoidia bacterium
GTGAAGGATACGTTCTCTATGGCCGGGTAGCTCCCGTAATATTTGGTGAGGCCTCGGACCTCGATCATGTTCTTGGCTGATTTCTGCAATGGGTCTGTCCCCCCTTTGCCTTCCTGAATGTGTCCCTTCTATTGTGCCTGCGAGTAACCAAATGATATGCTATAGGTCTGGGTTTTGCAAAGGAGTCACTCTCAATCCCATATCATACGCTTAAGTAAGGAGGAATGGATGCATCTGGTCATCGACGGCTACCGGGGCAACCCCGAGAAGCTGCAGGATGTGGAGTTGCTCCGTAGCTTTTTGATTACTTATCCGGCTGCCATTGGGATGACCAGAATCACGGAGCCCATGCTGCTGACCTACTCCACCCCCGACAACGTTGACTGGGGCGTCACCGGGTTTGTCATCATCGCCGAAAGTCATATCAGCCTCCACACCTTCCCTAATCGGGGATACGTTAACTTAGACATCTTCTCTTGTAAAGGGTTTGACGCGGAGAAGGCTACCCAGGATGTGAAAGAGCTTCTGGGTCTGCAAGAGGTCAGGAGCTGGATACTGGAGCGAGGGCTGGAGCACTTCCGGCCTCCCATGCGGGAGCTGGAGGTGCTGCGGATGGCCGCAGCAGCCGACTAGCCCCGCGGCCCCGCCCGAAACCCAGGCGGTGAGGGCCGTCACCCCCCTAACAGCTCCGGGCCACGGGCGGGCCCAGCCGCTGCCGGGCCCTTGTTAGGATGAGCCATTCTGGTGATGGCCGGCGGACTGGTATATCACATGGCTTGCCCCTACCCCTGTCCACAGGCCCGGGGTGCTCTTAAAGGCCTGAGGACCATGGATAGGGAAGAGAATCTTTTGATGGTGGACTAAGCGTGGCAGATAGCCCCCGTACCCCGTGGATACCCTTCACCTTTCTGGCCCTGCCTCCTGAACTGACTTCTGTGGATTCGGCCCACGTAGTGCTCATCCCCGTGCCCTACGACAGCACCACCTCCTATAAGGGCGGAGCCAGGGAAGGCCCCAGAGCTATCATAGAGGCTTCCCACCAGCTTGAGGAGTACGACCTGGAGCTGGACACAGAGGTGTGCAAGGTGGGGATACACACGGCGCCGTGGCTAGAGGCCCACGTGGGCTCCCCGGAGGCTATGGTGCAGCGGGTCCGGGAGGCCGTCAGCGGGTTTGCCCGCCAGGGCAAGCTAGTGGGCGTCCTGGGAGGGGAGCACACGGTGACCATCGGCGCGGTCCAAGGGATGAAGGAGGTGTACCCAGACCTGTCTGTGCTTTACCTGGACGCCCACGCCGACCTGCGGGAGGAGTACATGGGCACCCGCTGGGGCCACGCCTCCGTGGCCCGGAGGGTGTACGAGACATGCCCCTTGGTCCAGGTGGGTGTGCGCAGCCTGTCGCTGGAGGAGATGCGCTTCATAAGGCAGCAGGGCCTGCCCTGTTTCCCATGGACGGGCCGAGAAGAGCAGGTCCCGTACAAAGAGGTCCTGGCCCACCTGTCCCGGAACGTGTACGTCTCGGTGGACGTGGACGTGCTGGACCCCAGCCTGATGGCGGCGGTGGGGACGCCGGAGCCTGGAGGGATGACCTGGCCCACGCTGCTTTCCATTCTAAAGGCGGTGGCTAAGGAGCGACGCATTGTGGGCTTCGACGTTAGTGAACTGTGCCCCCCGGAGGGGCCAGAGTCCTGCGCCTACGTGGCCGCCAAGCTGGTGTACAAGCTTATCGGCTACGCCACGGCCGAGCTTAGGGGCTAGGGACTGGGCCTTGGAGAGCAGGGAGTCAAGGGATGAGGGTGAAGGAGAAGATGGGGATACGAGCCTCCTGCTATACCGATTCCGAGCGTAGGCATTCATGAACCTTTCAGTCCGTCTGGGGCGACTATTCGGCATACCCCTCTCTGTCAACATCTCCTGGCTGGCGGTGTTCGTGCTAGTCACCTTCACCCTGGGCAGGTTCTACGCCGACTTTTACTCCTGGCCTAGTCACGTCTCCTGGGTGGTGGCCGTGGGCACCAGCCTGCTGTTCTTCGCCTCGGTGGTGGCCCATGAACTGTCCCACAGCCTGGTGGCGGTGCGCAAGGGGATACCTGTGAAAGGGATCACCCTTTTCATTTTCGGCGGGGTGGCCCACATCGCCCGGGAGGCAGAGAGGCCGTGGGCGGAGTTCGTCATGGCGGTGGTGGGGCCCTTCGCCAGCGCCGTAATAGGGCTGGCCTTCTGGGGTCTGCACGAGGTATTGGCAGGGGTCAGCGAGCAACTGGGCGCCATGGCCCTTGTCCTGGCCAGCGTGAATATCAGCCTGGGCGTGTTTAACATGGTGCCCGGCTTTCCTCTGGACGGCGGGCGGGTGCTCCGGGCGACCCTGTGGGGGGTCACCGGCGATTATTTCCGGGCCACGGGGATATCCACTCGCCTGGGCCAGGGGATGGCGGTGCTGTTCATCGCCGGGGGTGTGGTGGTGGCCGTAGTGGCGCGGGAGGTGCTCCAAGGGGTCTGGCTCAGCCTCATCGGGTGGTTCCTGCTCCTGGCCGCCTCGGCCAGCCGCCGTCAGTTGAGGATAAGGGGCTCCCTGCGGGGGCTCACCGCCCGCCACCTGGTCAACGCCGGGGCCATCATCGCGCCCTCGGGCACTACCGTGGGCGAGCTGGTGGCCCGATATCCCTTCCTATCGGAGCAGCAGTCCATCGTCATCACCGGCGGCGGGCAGCTACTGGGTATCGTCAACATGGAGAGGGTGAGACATGTACCCCGAGAGAGGTGGGCATTCACCGATGCCGAGGCCATCATGCTACCCATGCATCGTGTGGCCCGGGTCTCCGCTGACGAGGATGCCTTCCGGGTGCTGGAGCTTCTGGAAGAGTCCAGGGCCCAGGAGCTGGCCGTGGTGGAGGGGGAGCTGCTGCTGGGCATGATCCGCCGCGACGGCCTCATGCGTTTTATCTACAGCAGGAACCACCGCTAGGCCAGGGGGCACCAGGGCGAGCCCTGGCAGGGCGCGCCCGTCCCGCCAGGCGGGAAGGGCCGACCTTGACCCGCCGACCGTAGTAGCGATAGCCTCTACCCTCCCATGGGTTTGTGCTACAATGACTCTGACACCGACCTGGAGCGTGCTGCTTATGGAAAGGCCTTCCAAGCTGATCTATCTGGACCATGCCGCCACTACACCCGTGGACCCCAGGGTGCTGGAAGCCATGATGCCCTACTTCTCGGAACGTTTCGGCAATGCCTCCAGCATCCACACCCTGGGCCAGGAGTCCCGCAAGGCCCTGGACGAGGCCCGGGAGACGGTGGCCCGGGTGCTGGGGTGCCGCATCAGCGAGGTGGTGTTCACCAGCGGCGGCACGGAGTCGGACAACGCCGCCCTGAGGGGGGCCGCCATGGCCCTCCAGGCGACGGGTAACCACATCATCACCTCCTCCATTGAGCATCACGCTGTGCTCCACACATGTCAGTACCTGGAGAGCGCGGGCTTTGAGGTGACCTACCTGCCCGTGGACAGGTATGGCCGTATCGACCCCGATGACGTGGGCCGGGCCATCAACGACCGTACCATCCTTGTCAGCATCATGCTGGCCAATAACGAGGTGGGCACCATACAACCGGTGAGCGATATCAGCCGTATAGTAAAGGAAAGGGCCCGTTCTCTGGATAGGACCATCGTGGTGCATACCGACGCCGTACAGGCGGCGGGCTTCCTGGACCTGAACGTGAAGGAGCTGGGGGTGGACATGCTGAGCCTTTCGGCCCACAAGTTCCACGGTCCCAAGGGGACGGGAATCCTTTACGTACGCCGCGGCACCCCCTTCCTTCCTCTGATACTGGGCGGGGGCCAGGAGCGTGAGCGGAGGTCGGGCACGGAGAACATCCCTGGCATCGTTGGCACCGCCGTAGCGCTGCGGCTGGCGGAGGAGGAGCGGGAGTCAGTGGCCCAGCACTGCCGGCGGCTGAGGGATAAGCTCATCGCCGGCATCCAAAAGAGTATCCCGGGGGTGCACCTGAACGGGCACCCGACCCAGCGCCTGCCCAACAACGTCAACTTCTCTATAGAGGACGTGGAGGGAGAGCCGGTGCTCCTGGGCCTGGACATGGCGGGTATCGCCGCGTCCAGCGGCAGCGCCTGCTCCACAGGCTCCTTGGAGCCATCCCACGTCCTTCTGGCCCTGGGCCAGCCAGCGGACCTGGCACGAGGCGGCCTGAGACTGACCCTGGGCCGGGACAATACCGAGGAGGAGATAGACTACACCCTTAGCGTCTTACCTGACCTGGTGCGCCGGCTAAGGGCCATGCCCTCGCTGACCTCCAGGACGGGGACCTAGCCTGCCAGCACCCCTGGAGATACTGGCGGCGCAGTGCGGTAGCCTCGCCGGAGCGATGGCTTAGGGGTAACGGCCCATCCCAAGGGGAAGGGGCCGGGTGGGTGTGGGGTGGAAGCAGCCTCGGCATTGCTGGTAATATTTGTCGAGAGCGATATTCTGGGAGTGGTTCTGCGGCTTGCCCCAGACAGTACAGGAGGGCGTTGACCTTGTGGAGTAGCAAGAGGAGTTTTCAGCACGCCGCGGCAGCGGTCCTGGCCCTGGGGCTAGTGGCCCTGGCGGCCGCCTGCGGCAGCCCGTCCAAGATAGGGCAGTGGTACGGCGGGAACACCCTGCGTATCAACCTGGTGAACATCCAGAGGGCGCCGGAGCTGTACTACCGGGCCGGCCTGGACCCCGTGGAGGTCAAGGTGGTGGATACTACCCAGATCATGAAGAGCGGCGGGCAGGGTACCGTGGATGACCTGAAGGCGGGCACCAGGGTACGGGTGCTCTTCGACCCGGCCACCGCCCAGGCCTCCACGGTGGAGGTCCTGCCGCCTCCGACACCCACTGTGGGCGACCCACCGGTGGACCGGGTGGAAGACGGGGAGTTCCAGGGCACTATCAACACCTCGACCCCCGAGGGTTCCCTGGCGACCCTGAAGGTGGTGCCCGATGGCATTATGTACTACAAGGTGGCCCCTAGGGGTGCAGACAACGAGTTCCTGCTCATCCGGCTGGACATACGCAACTCGGACTCACCCACCAAGGTGTTCATCAACGTTGACGAGAAGGCCATGCGCCTGAAGAGCAGGGGCGGCTTCCAGGAGTTCAACCCCATTAATCCCCTCCAGCAGCGTACCCCGGTGCAGAGCACCAACCCCGAGATGGACCGGTTTGTGCCCTTCATCTGGGGAGCCGTGGAGCTGCCCCAACAGTGCCCCACCCCCGACGGCACCATGCTGCCGTGCCGCCTGGACGGCTGGGTGGTCTTCGAAGTGCCCAAGGGCCAGGCGGTGAGCGAGGTGGTCTGGGAGGCGGCGGATACCGTCTTTATCGAGCTCTAGGCCCTCTGCTGGGCGGTGGCCAGCCTCAGCAGGGCCAGGCCCAGGGAGGCTATCCTTTCCCTGTCCTTAAGGCTGTTCAGCCACCGCTCAGGGATGGCGTCTATGCCGTAGTAGGCCCCAGCCATGGCACCGCACACCGCCCCCTGGGTATCGGTGTCGCCGCCCAGGTTGACCGCCGTCACAAGGGCATCCTCAAAGGAAAAGGTCTTGAAGAAGCACCACACGGCCACCTGGAGGGTGTCCAGGACGTAGGACGATGTCTTCAGGTCGTACATCTCCAGGGCCAGTGCCCTCTGTAGCCTGCCGGCCACGCGGGGATGCATGATCTTGGGGATAACTTCATCCAGCACGCCCTCTCGCCTTCCCAGAAGCAATCGTGCGATGATGAGGTTCAGGGCGACAGCGGCCCAGCGTGCCTGGAGGTCCCAGTGGGTGATGAGGGCGCTGTCGGCGCTGGCCTTGATAAGGTCCCTTTCGTTGCGGAAGTAACGCAGGGCTATGGGTGCGCAGCGCATTATGGCTCCGTTGCCCGCGCTGGTACCCAGCCTCTGGTGGGCCACCTCACCCGCCCGGTGCCAGGGCACCGAGCTCTCCAGGGCCTCCAGGGCAGCTATGGTGGTCCTTCCTGCCAGCAGTATTGGGTTGGTCTGGTACCACTGAAGGAATCTATCGGCCACGTCCTCTGGGTCGAACTCCCCCTTCTCCACCAGGCTCTCGGCGATGCAGAGCATCATGGCCGTGTCGTCGGTGTAGTCGCCGGGGGAGAGGCCCGGCCGGCCGGTGCTGATCATGTCGGTGATGGAGCCGAACTGGGCGGCTATGGCCTGCCGGGTCAGGCCCTCCACCGGGGCTCCCAGGGCGTCGCCCACCGCCAGGCCGACCAAGCACCCTTGAAACCGTCTTTCCAGCTGCTGGATTTCCATCAGTCGTGCCCTTGCTCTTTCGGGATGGGATGCTGAATACTGGGGCCAGGGTTGTGATCCTGTGGGACCGGCGGTTGCTGAATGAGCGATCTGCTTAGCAAGTATAAGAAGCCCTTTTGGCCTCAGTTGTGGCGGCGGCTTTTCCACATCACCGCAGGGTCTTCTATACCTATTATAGGGCTACTCGTCAATGAGTCATATATAGTAGTCCTTTTGGCGACCCTGGCGGGCCTGGCCATAGGGCTGGAGTTGCTGCGGTTCGCCATCCCTGGCCTGAACCGTTCCCTTATGTCGCGGCTGCGCTACCTGTTCCGCCCCACGGAGGCCAACAAGGTGACGGGGGCAACCTACATGGCCATCGCCTCCCTGGCGGCCTTCCTGTTCTTTGAGAAGGGGGTGGCCGTGGCGGCCCTGCTGTTCAACTCCGTGGGAGACCCCCTGGCGGGGCTGGTAGGAAGCAAGGCTGGAGGGCCTCGCCTTTTTGGCAAATCGTGGCAGGGCACTGGGGCCTACCTGTTGGCGGCGGTGGTGGTGGCCTACGTGCTGTTTGGCACAGGGCAGGCCGGTCCCTTCTGGGTCCTGCTGGTGGGGGCGGCCGTGGCGGCTCTCACGGAGCTGCTGCCTCTGCCCGTGGACGATAACGTCTCCGTTCCCCTGGTCAGTGGGGCGATGATGGCGCTGTTGGGCTAGGGCATACTTGGGGTCGGAGCACCGGGGCCAGCGTTGACTTGTGTGACACGATAGCTTAGACTTCCTACTGGGGCCATTTTGCGCGGCCCCTGTGGTGAGCGTGGCCAAGCGGTCAAGGCGCCTGGCTGTGGCCCAGGAGATCGTGGGTTCAAATCCCACCGCTCACCCCATTCTTTTGCGCCGGTAGCTCAGCGGATAGAGCACTGGGCTTCGGACCCAGGGGTCGCGGGTTCAAATCCTGCCCGGCGCGCCAGGCCTCCACCGGGAAGCAGCCCCTGCAGTACCTTCAAGGGCCTCTCGATCATCCTCCCCTGGTCTCTCCATCAGCCCCCAGGACCGCACAAGATGGACGCCGCGCCGGTTTACTGGAACTTCTTGCTGAAGAAGGCGGCGGTGATAACCACAATGTATATGCAAACCAGACCTATGAGAGTTGTCATGCCAGACTCCCTTGAGTTGCTGTCCACCACATCCACCATCTTCCATCGGATGGCGACCAGAGGACAGGGAGGAGGCCCATGTCTGGCCAGGGGAAAACCTCTGTTGGGAGTCTAGGGAAAGCTCTAGCCGAAAGATTATCCTGAAGAGCAGTCTTCCGCTCAGCGTTTAGGTAGGGGTGGACCGCCATCCAGGGAAAGCCAGCTTTCGGGCTGTGCTCCTTGCTGGTGACGGGTGCAGGCACCCATGAGAATCCGCCGGCCGCGCCCTGCGAGTCGGAGGAAACAGTAAAGCCCGGGCCGTGGCCCGGGCTTTACTGCGCACATCTGGTTTCTAGCGAGCCAGGTTACCTAACGTGGCCCCGCCCGTTGGAATTCCCGGGGCCGCTGCCCCGGCCATGGGAACCCTGGCCATGGTAGTTACCGCCATCGCCAGCACCACCCTTACCCTGGGCAGCCTCGTCGCCATGGTCCTCGCCGTCCTCGTCGCCCCCGTCATCCCCATCGTCACCGTCATCATGGCCTGGGGGTCCCCAGTGGTCATGGTTGTCGTCGCCGTGGCCGTTACCCGGCCGCTGGTCGTCATCGTCATGGCCTGGCGGACCGGAGTGTTCGTGGTTGTCGTCACCGTAGCCCCAGCCTGGCCGGTGGTCGCCGTATCCGTACCCGAACCCAGGGTCGTCCCCGTGGTGGC
>DAOUBE010000104.1:0-8999 GCA_034432835.1 Dehalococcoidia bacterium
ACTGGGCCACCCAGTGCTGGCGCTCCTGGGGCCCCATGCGGGAGTAGGAGGTCTTGGACAGCTCCTGGCCCAGGTCCGGGCGATTCAGAGCGCGGGCCAGGTCCCAGGCCTTGCGCTGCAGGAACCGATCCAGGCCACCATACACCACTATGTCACGGTAGCCCTTGGCCCGCTCCAGCCTGAGGATGTTGCGGAAGGAGTCCACCTCCTTCCTCAGGTCTGGGGCGGCAGTGCGGGCAGCCTTGGCGTTCATCCCAGGGACAGATTAGGGGCCCACCCGCAGGGCCACGGCCAGGGTTCCGGGGCCGGCATGTGCCCCTATAACGGGTCCGGCCCTGCAGAGGAGGATGTTCTTGTTGGGAGTCAGGTGCTGGAGTCGCTGGCGCAGCTTCTCGGCGTCCTGAGGGGTAGTCGTATGGCCTACCGCCACCTCCTTGACTGGGGCACAGGCCTCGGCCAGCTCAATGAGGCGCTGGATGCCCCGCTCCCTGGTCCTCTGCCTGTCCACGGGATGTACCACCCCATCCTTCACCGCCAAGATGGGCTTGATGCGCAGCAGCCCGCCCAGGAAGGCTTGGGCCCGCCCTATACGCCCACCCTTCTCCAGGTACTCCAGCGTATCCACCATGAAGAACTCCCGGGTCTCTGCCACCGCCTTCTGGACTCTCTCCAGGGCCTCGTCCATGGTGGCTCCATCCTTCACCGCCCGGGCCGCCTCCAACACAATGAGTCCCAGGGACATGGACGCCTGGAGGGAGTCCACGATCTCTATCCGGCCCTTTCCTAATAGGGCGTCCCTGGCCTGGTAGGCCGAGTTCAGGGTCCCGCTCAGCTTGGCCGATATGTGGACCGAAAGCACCTGGTGGCCCTGCTCCAGCAGGTCGCGGTATACGTCCAGGAATTCCCCCACGGAGGGCTGCGAGGTGGTGGGCAGCTTATCCGCCACCGCCAGCTTCTGGTAGAACTCGTCGGCGCTGATGGTCACCCCGTCTTTGTAGGTCTTCTCACCGAAGTGGACGTTCAGGGGAACCACACAGATGTCCCACTCCCGCACAACCTCTGGAGGCAGGTCGGCGGTGCTATCGGTGACTACCTTGATAGCCATACTTCTCCCCCCGTTCGGGCGTACCTGCTATGGTTTAGCCCAGCTTGTGACAACTCCAGGGCTTGCCCTGGAGACAATGTGCGAGAGTGGGAGGAGACTATTATAACGCGGACAAGGGGACTACTCTACAGAGGCGATGAACTGGTACAGGGGTTGCCCCCCATAGACTACTTCTACTTCCAGCCCTGGATACTGCTGCTTAATACTTTCCGCCACCCTCTGAGCCTCTTGCTCCTGGAGGTTAGCGCCCCAGTAGAGGGTGAGCAGGTTTTCAGGGCCAGGGCTGGCCAGGGCCAGCGTCTGCCCCAGCACCTTCACCAGCTCGGCCCCGCTGGCTACCAACTTCTCGTCCAGGAAGCCTATGTAATCGCCTCTGCTGACCCGGACATCGTCCACACGGGTGGCCCGGGTCGCCCTGGTTATCTCTATGACGTGAGGCACCGCCAGGGCCTGCTCCATAGCCTGCAGGTTGCGCTCCAGGTCCTCTTCCGGGTTGAAGGCCAGCAGTGCGGCGATCCCTTGAGGCAGGTTGCGAGAGGGTATGACGTGGACAGGGACGGGAGAGACGTTGGCGAGCTGGTGTGCTACCGGGATGACGTTGGCGTTGTTGGGCAGCACAATGGCCCTCTGCGCACCCGTAGGCTGGATGGCGTTGAGCAGCTCCTGGACGCTGGGGTTCATGGTCTCTCGGCAGGTCACGATGGCCCTGGCGCCTAGTTGGGTGAATATCCGGGCAAAACCATCGCCCCACGCTACAGCGACGACCGCCAGGGCCGCGGCCTGCCGCCTGCCCCGGTGCAGGGCTTGGAACTCCTGGTGCTGCCAGTCTATGTTTTCGACCTTGACCTGGCTCAGGGTGCCCAGAGAGCGGGCGTACGTGAGTATAGGGTCAGGGTCGGGGGCGTGCACGTGCAGCTTGATCAGGGGGGGCTCTCCCACCACTACCACCGAGTCCCCCATGGAGGTGAGGGACTGGCGGATAGTATCCACGTCCAAACGATGGTCCTCCACCAGCACCTGGACGCAGTAACCGAAGTGCTCCCTTTCGATGGCCGAAAGGTACTCCTCTCCCACACTAGGGACAGAGACAAGGCCGCCGGGCGCGGGGGCCGCCAGGGCAATCCTGGCTGCATCCAGGTCCTCGCCCTTCAGGTACAACAGGGCGCCTTCCATCAAGACAGCCAGCCCCTGGCCCCCCGCATCCACAACACCTGCCTGGCGCAGCACGGGCAAGAGGTTTGGCGTCTCCGCCACCGCCTCTTTGGCGGCCTCCAGGGCTGCCTCCCACACCGAGACCACGTTCCTACCATCCCTCGCGGCTTTGGCCTGGCAAGCCCGCGCCGCCTCTCGAATGACCGTGAGCATGGTACCCTCTACGGGACGAGGAACAGCCTTATACGCGGCCTCACTAGCTATCAGAAATGCCCCTGCCAGCACCCGCCCATCGATGCGGTCGTGTCCCTGGAACCCCCGGGCCAGGCCGCCTAGGAACTGGGCCAGGATGACGCCGCTGTTGCCCCTGGACCCCAGAACGGCACCCCTGGCCATGGCCTCCGCAACGCTGGACACCTCCAGAGGGCGGGGGAGACGGGCGATGGCCTCGTTGACATCCTTCATAGTGAGGAACATGTTGGTCCCCGTATCGCCGTCGGGCACGGGGAAGACGTTCAGGGCGTTAATGGCGTCCCGGTACCGCTCGAGGAAGCTGGTGGCCACCAATAGGGCGTTCTTAAGCTCTTCGCCCCCGAGGGTAGCGAGGGCTACCTTTTTCCCTTTCACCATATATTAAGGCCTTGCCCCATAAAGCTGAGCTATGCTATCCTATGTACAGTGTACCAGGATTTTACTTAAGGGAAAGGGCCCCGTCAAAGGGTAAACCATGCGACCTCGTTGCGAAACATGCGGCAAAACGTCCATGTCCGGCCATAACGTGAGTCACTCCAAGCGGCGCACCAAGACCCGCTTCATGCCTAACATTCAAAGTGTCCTGGTGCCTGTGGATGGCAAGGCAGTCCGCAAGAAGCTGTGCACCCGCTGCCTGCGGAATCTCTACCGGCCCGCCCGGGTATAGCGCCCAGTCCAAAGCCCTTCAGCACTCCACGCCTCGCCTGGCCCGCCGTGCGCCCCCGCTGGGAGGGGAGCGCCTTCGTGGCTGCTGAGGCATTTTCTGGTGGATACACCAGGCCTACCTCCAAGGTAAGACCCCCTGTGCCAGCCACGAGGCCTAGTCTCTCAACGCCTTTGTCACGCTCTCCCGTAGCCGCTTCATGGCCGCCGCCACAGGCTCCTTCTTGTTGAACACCGCCGAGCCAGCCACCAAAATGGTCGCCCCGGCCTCCACCGCCTTGGGGGCGGTCTGGGCGTTGATACCCCCATCCACCTGGACCTCCGCCTGGTAGCCGCCCTGGTCCAGAGTCCTCCGAAGGCGCGCCACCTTGCCCAGGGCTTCGGGGATGAGCTCCTGGCCGGCGAACCCGGGGTTCACCGTAGCCACCAGAACGATGTCCAGGTAGGGCAGCAGCTCCTCCGCCATGGCCAGGGGCGTGGCTGGGTTCAGGGCCACACCCACCTTGAGCCCCCGCGCCTTGATATCCTGCACCACGCGGTGAACGTGCAGCGACGCCTCGGCGTGAATGATGAGGTGGTCCGCTCCGGCCTTCACGAAGGCGTCCACGAAGCGCTCGGGCTGGTGGACCATAAGGTGGACATTGAGGGGTAGGGGAGTGCACCGGCGCACCGCCGCCACTATGTCTGGCCCCATGCTCAGGTTGGGCACAAAGTGGCCGTCCATCACATCCAGGTGAATGTAGTCGGCCCCGGCCTCGGTGGCCTCCCTCACCTGCTCCCCCAGCCGCGAGAAGTCGGCAGCCAAGATGGAGGGTGCTATCTTCACCGTTCTAGAAGGCATCCTTGGCCTCCAGCATCGCCTGGGCTTCTTTCAGCGCCTCCTCCACCCTTCTGGGGGAGGTGCCCCCGGGCACATCCCTGGCCCTGAGGGCACTCTCCAGGTTTATGTCAAAGACGTCCTGCTGGAAGGCCGTTGAGAACCGCCGGTACTCCTCCAGGGTCAGCTCCGGTAAGGTCTTCCCCTGGGCTTGGGCGTACCGGGACAGGCCGGCCACCGCCTGGTGGGCCTGACGGAAGGGCACACCCTTGCGCACCAGGTAATCGGCCAGGTCCGTGGCCAGGATGAACCCCTTGTCAGTGGCCGCCAGGGCAGCCTCGGCGTTCACCTTCATGCTGCCCACCATCCCCGCGAAGACCTCCAGGGTCGCCAGCAGGGTGTCCACGGTGTCGAAGAACCCCTCCTTGTCCTCCTGCAAGTCCCGGTTGTAGGTGAGGGGCAGCCCCTTGAGGACCGTGAGTATGCCCAGGAGGTGTCCAAACACCCGCCCGGTCTTGCCCCGGGCCAGCTCGGCGAAGTCTGGGTTCCGCTTCTGGGGCATCATGCTGCTGCCCGTGGTGTACTCCTCGGCCAACCGGACCAGGTCGAACTCCTGGGACGACCACAGCACCAGCTCCTCGGCCAGGCGCGACAGGTGCATCATACACATGGCGGCACAGGCCTGGAATTCTACGATGAAGTCCCGATCGGAGACGGCGTCCATGCTGTTCTGGCTGATGCGGCTGAAACCCAGCTCTCGGGCCACCCACTCCCGGTCCAGGGGGTAGGCCGACCCCGCCAGGGCCCCGCTGCCCAGAGGCAGCACGTCGGTACGGCGGTAGCAGTCCAGGAAACGCTCCCTGTCCCGCTCCAGCATCTGGAAGTAGGCCAGCATGTGGTGGGCAAAGAGGACGGGTTGCGCCCGCTGGAGGTGGGTGTAGCCCGGCATGACCACCTCCTTATGGGCAGAGGCGCACTGGACCACGGCCCTCTGGAGGGCCCGGATGCCCCGGGCCACGTCGCGGATGGCCTCCTTGACATACATGCGCATGTCCGTGGCCACCTGGTCGTTGCGGGAGCGGCCAGTGTGCAGCTTGCCCGCCACCGGCCCGATCTTCTCCGCCAGGCGGGCCTCGATGTTCATGTGGATGTCCTCCAGCTCAGGCCTCCAGGGGAAGCTCCCCTGCTCTATCTCCTGCTGGATAGCCTTCAGGCCGCCGACGATCTGCTCGGCCTCTTGTTGGGAGATGATGCCCTGCCTGGCCAGCATGCGGGCGTGGGCCACGGACCCGGCTATATCCTGCTTGTACAGGCGCCGGTCGTAGTGGATAGAGACGGTGTAGCTGTCTCTGGCTTTTGCGTCCATGGAGGCTTCGGCCTACATATGCTACCACAACTGTCCATCCCTGGTATGCCTGGCACCCCCAACCCAGCGACGGAAACCACCAACTGGAAGGGGTCATAAGTGATTGACAATGCCCCAAAGGCAAAACCATAATGCGTTTATATGCATCTGCGTACCGGAGGCTTGACGTGGACTGGGTGACCTTCGGTGTGTCTCTTAGCGGCGCCCTGATCGGCGGCGGCCTAGCCGGTGCCGCCACCTCTGCCATGCTGGTGCGCCGGCTGACGGCCCGGGACCATACTACTCACAACCCCGTCAGAGAGAGCATCGCCTCCCTCTTTGAGAAGGCCCGCCGGCCTACTCCGTCCAGGCCGCCAGCGGCCGGCGCCGCGGCAACCGCCCCTCAGCATGAGGTATGGGCTGCCAACCAGGCCCCCACAGCCCCCACCGAGGCCCTCCTCCAGATGAACAACCTGGCTGCCCAGCCGTCCAGCCCTCAGTCCCCAGCCAGCAGCGCCGAACAGCACCTTGCCAGGGGCAACTCCTACTTCCTATCGCGAGAATACGACAACGCCATCATGGAGTACTCTCTGGCGCTTCAGGAGCAGCCCAACTTTCCCGAGGCTTACTACAACCGGGGCGTCGCCTACAGCGGCAAGGGGGACCACCGCCAAGCCATCGAGGACTTCACCTTCGCCATCAGGTACAAGCCCGATTACGCCAGGGCCTACAACAACCGCGGCAGCTCCTACGGCGAACTCAAGGACTATGACCAGGCCATCGCCGACTTCAACCACGCCCTGCGCCTTCAGCCCAACTTCCCCGAGGCTTAATACAACCGGGGCCGCGTGTACTACCGCAAGGGTGAGTACCACCGGGCCCTGGAGGACTTCAACCGCGCCCTTAGCCTCAACCCCAACTTCAGCCGGGCCTACTACACCAGGGCCTGCCTCTGCGCCAAGGAGGGACGCTTCGAGGAGTGCTACAGTAGCCTGGAGAAGGCCATCAGCCTGGCCCCTGAGCTGCTGGAGCCAGCCAGGACCGACCCGGACCTGGAGCAGGTACGCCATGAGCCGCGTCTGAGGGCACTACTGAAGCTGGGGTGACCTACTGGCCCTCGCTGGCGCCAGTCCAGGTGCCAGCAGTTAGCCCAGCCCTCCCCGTTGAGAGGGAGGTCCATGACAATCAAGCTGTGGCCTCTCCTGGCAGCCCTCCCCGCCCTACAGCTTCTGGGAGCCCTGGCCCCCACGTGGTGACGTGGACTCTCCACTCCCAAGAACCACTCAACACTCCCTAGCCGACCTGCCTTTCCCCCTGCACTCTCCCTTGTGTCCGCAGTGGCAGCCCGTAGATGGTGATGAAGCCCGGAGAGGCCGACTGGTCGAACTTGTCACCCTTGTCGTAGGTGGCCAGGTCGTGGATGTACAGGGACAGGGGCGACTTGCGGCCCGCAACGGCGCAGGTCCCCTTATGTAGCTTCATACGCACCGTGCCGGTGACGAAGCGCTGGGTGCTGTTCACGTAGGAGTCCAGGTCCTCGCGGTGGCGGGAGAACCACCAACCGTTGTACACCAGGTCGGCATACTCCTGGGCGACGCGGGCCTTGAACCGGGCCTGCTCCTTGCCCAGGGTCATGGCCTCCAGGGCCTTGTGGGCCGTGTGCAGCACCACCGCCGCCGGAGCCTCGTACACCTCCCGGGACTTGATGCCCACTAATCTGTTCTCTATGTGGTCGATGCGCCCCACGCCGTGCTGACCCGCCACCACGTTCAGGTGCTGCACCAGGTCCACAGGCCGCATCTCCTCGCCATCGATGCTCACGGGCAGCCCCTTCTCAAACCCTATCTCCAGGTACAGGGGCTCGTCAGGGGTCTCAGAGACCGGCCTGGTCCATGCGTAGGCGTCCTCGGGGGGCTCCCGCCAAGGGTCCTCTAGGTCGGCGGCCTCGATGGCCCGGCCCCACAGGTTCTCGTCCACCGAGTACAGCTTCTTCTTAACGTCCACGGGCAAGTTGTGCTTGCGGGCGTACTCCAGCTCCTCCTCCCGGCTCATTCCCCACTCTCGTATAGGGGCGATGACCTTGAGACCCGGTACCAGGGCTTGGGCGCTGACCTCTATGCGTACCTGGTCGTTGCCCTTGCCCGTGCAGCCGTGGGCGATGGCGAAGGCCCCCTCCTCCTTGGCCACCCTGGCCAGGTGGTAACCTATGAGGGGCCGGCCCAGGGCGGTAGCCAGGGGGTACTGCTCCTCGTAGATGGCCCCTGCACGCAGGGCGGGAAAGACGTACTCCTTGAGGAAGGTCTCTCGTGCGTCAATGGCAATGGCCTTGACGGCGCCCGACTTCAGCGCGCGCTGTCGGATGGGCTCCAGGTCAACCATACCCAGGTCTAGCGTCACCGTCACCACGTCCACGCCGTACTTCTCCCTAAGCCAGGGTACCGAAACCGTGGTGTCCAGGCCGCCGCTGTACGCCAGAACGACTTTCTTGTTAGCCATACCGGACTCCTTACACTAGGATTCCGGGAACCCTTCCGCAAACGGGTCCCCATTCCCCCAAAACTCAAGGTTTGCAGGGGTCTGGGGAAACTTTATCCAAAGTTTCCCCGGGACTACAGTTTCTTGAGCGCCGCCTCCAGCCGGTTAAGCCCTTCGTCCACCTCCTGGGCAGTGATGGTGAGGGGCGGCATGAAGCGCAAGGCGTTGGGCTTCACCGGGTTCAGGAGTATGCCTGCCTCGTTGGCCAGGGGCATTACCTTGGGGGTCAAGGTATCGGTGAACTCCAGGGCCACCAGCAGCCCCCGACCTCGCACCTCTTTGATGAAAGAGAAGCGCTTCTTCAGAGCGTTAAGGCCATCCATGAGGCGCTTACCCATGGCCCTGGCGTTATCGGGTACCTTATGGTCGATGATGTACTTGGTGGAGGCGTAGGCCGCGGCGCAGGTCAGGGCGTTGCCCCCAAAGGTGGAGCCGTGGTCGCCGGGCTCCAGGGCCATGCAGGCGTCCTTGGACATGAAGGCGCCGATGGGAGCACCACCCCCCAGAGCCTTGCCCAGGGTGATGACGTCGGGCTCTACGCCAAACTCCTGGTAACCGAAGAGGCTGCCCAGGCGGCCCAGGCCCGTCTGCACCTCATCCAGCATGAGGAGGATGCCCTGCTGGTCGCACCAGGCCCGGACGCGCTTCAGGTAGTCCTCCGCGGGGACGTTCACCCCGCCTTCGCCCTGCACCGGCTCCAAGAGCACTGCCGCCGTCTTGTCGGTGGTGGCCTCCATGATGGCCTCCACGTTGTTGTACTCCACATGGACAAAGCCGGGCGTGAGGGGCTTGAAGGGCTCCTGGTAGTGGGGCTGGCCCGTGGCGGCCACCATGCCCAGGGTGCGGCCATGGAAGGAGTTAAAGGCGGTGACGACTTCGTAGGCCCCGTTGCGGTGCTTGCGGCCGTACTTCCGGGCCAGCTTCACCGCCCCTTCATTGGCCTCGGCGCCGCTGTTGCCGAAGAAGACCTTGTCCAGGCAGCTATTGTCCACCAGGAGCTGGGCCAGCCTGAGCTGGGGCAGGGTGTAGAACTGGTTGGACGTCTGCATCAGCGTGGACGCCTGCTCCGCGATGGCCTTGGCCACCTCCGGGTTGCAGTGCCCCACGTTGTTCACAGCCCAACCGGCGGT
>DAOUBE010000105.1:0-5170 GCA_034432835.1 Dehalococcoidia bacterium
GGGGCCACCTCCTTTCTGGTCTATTCTCACCCAGAAGTGTGGCCCCTTCTGCTTCTACTTTTCCACGCCTACTGTCTCATATCTATCTGAACTTTTTCATATCCACCCCTGCACAGCTAAGGCCACGTCGCCAAAAGCAGCTACTACATAGGGACTAGCACCTCCTTTCATTATGTATTTCGGGAGGGAAATACTGTTGGCTACCGTTTTATACGTCTGGGGCACGGTGAACGGATTTGTCTGCAAGCCAGAGGATTGGTCTTGGCCCTAGAAAAGAAGGGGCCTGTACCAGCGTACAGGCCCCTTGGCTGCCAAAAGCTAGACCGAGCAGCTACGCCAGCAGAAGAAGCGGCTGCTCTAGGAACTGCTTCAGGTCACGCATGAACAGGGCCGCCTCTTTACCATCGGCGATGCGGTGGTCCACCGCTATGGTGGCGAACATGGTCTGCCCGACGGCTAGCTGGCCATCCTTCACCACGGGTCGGGCCTTGACGGTGCCCACTGCCAGCATTGCCGCCTGCCCGGGGAATATAATGGCAGCGAAGTTATCCACGTCGAACATACCCATGTTGCTGATGCTGAAGGTGCCGCCCGTCATCTCCTCGGCCCGCAGCCCGCCCTTCTGCGCCCGCTCGATGAGGTCCTTGGAGGCCCTAGCGACCTCCACCAGGGACTTGCTCTGGCAGTTGCGGATGGTGGGGACGATGAGGCCCTCCTCCACGGCCACGACGACGCCGATATCTATGCTGGGGCTGACCTCCAGGTGGTCCCCCCGGAAAGTAGAGTTCAGTAACGGGTGCTTCACCAGGGTCTTGGCCACAGCCTTGATCAGCATGTCGTTGATGGAGACTCGCACCTCGCCCTGGAGGGCGTCGTTCAACTGGCTGCGCAGGGCTATGGCCGCGCCCATGTTGATTTCAGAGGTGACGTAGAAATGGGGGATCTCCTGGTTGCTCTGGGCGGTGCGGCGGGCGATGGCCTGGCGCATGCGGGATAGCTCCACCCTGCCGCCAGGCATGGCTGGGGCGGGGGCCTCCGACGGGGCCGCCCGGGGCGCCTCCCTGGGCGGCGCGGCCGGAGCAGCCGCTTGTGCCTCCGCGTACTTGAGCACATCGGCTTCGGTGATCCGCCCTCCTGGGCCCGTGCCCTGCACCTTGGCCAGGTCCACACCCTTCTCCCTGGCCAACCGGCGGGCGATGGGGCTGGCCTTGACCTCTCCCGCGGGAGTAGTCGCAGCCTCCGTCGGGGCAGCAGGGGCCGCCGGTGCCTGGGTGGGCGCTGCAGCGGCCTGGGTCTCGGGCTGCTTGCCCGGGGGTGCCCCCACCTCGGGTATCGGCTCCTCCGGTGTGCCTATAATGGCGATGGTCTCCCCCACTGGGACGACCTTACCTTCGGGCGCCACGATCTTGCGCAGTACACCCCCCGCGATGGACTCCATCTCCACCACGGCCTTGTCCGTCTCGATTTCAGCAATGACCTCGCCCCGGGACACCGTGTCGCCCTCCTTCTTGCGCCACTTGACCACGGTGCCCTCTTTCATGTCGTAACCCATCTGGGGCATAACAATGGTGGTAGCCAAACTCGCCTCCTTATAAGACTACAGCCTAAGAGGACTAACGACCGAGCATAGACTCCACTGCCTGGACAACTTTGGCGCTGCTGGGTATGGCGGCCTCCTCCAGCACCCGAGAGTAGGGCATGGGCACCTCGGCGCCGCCGATACGCATCACCGGACCGTCCAGGTAATCGAAGACGTTCTCTTGAATCTGACTGGCCACCTCCGCACCCAGCCCGCCTGTCCGCCAGGCCTCCTCCACCACCAGGGCGCGGTGGGTCTTCTTTACCGACTGGAATACCGTTTCCATGTCCAGGGGGCGCAGGGTCCTCAAGTCCACCACCTCTGCCTCCACGCCGTTCTGGGCCAGCCTCCGGGCTGCCTCCAGGGCCACCAGCACCATACGGGAGTACGCCACTATGGTGACGTCGCTGCCCTCCCTCTTGACGTCGGCCTTAGCCAGCGGGACGGTGTAGTACTCGTCGGGAACTGGACCGCGGCTTCCGTACAGAAGGATGTGCTCCACGAATATGACCGGGTCTTCCTCTTCGCGGCAGGAGCGGAACAGGCCCAGGGTGTCGTAGGGGGTGGCTGGCGTCACCACCTTCAGACCAGGCACCGCGGCGTACCAGTGCTCCAGGCTCTGGGAGTGGGTGGCGGCTAGCTGGGCGCCCCCGCCCGTCACCGTGCGGACGATGAGGGGGACGGTGATCTGCCCCCCTGACATGGAACGAAGTTTGGCCGCATGGTTCACTATCTGGTCCATGGCCAGCAGGCTGAAGTTGATGGTCATGATCTCCACCACGGGCCGTAGCCCGGCCATGGCGGCGCCCACACCAGCGCCCACGATGGCCGACTCCGAGAGGGGCGAGTCCTTGACCCGCTTGGGGCCGAACTCCTCCAGGAACCCCTTGGTGACGGCGTAGGCTCCGCCGTAGGGGCCGATGTCCTCGCCCACTATGAAGACCCGGTCGTCCTCCCGGATGGCCTCCCGCAGGGCGCGACTTATAGCTTCTCGGTAGGTGATCTCAGGCATAGAAGCTTCCTTCACTTTCCAGTAACATCTTCGTAGAGTGCCGAGGGCTCTGGCCAGGGACTCTCGTCGGCGAAGCGCACAGCCTCCTCCACCTCCCGTTCCACCTCCTGCTGTATAACGCTTAGGTCCTCCTCAGTAGCCAGAGCCTCCTCGATGAGCCACCGCTTCATGTTGGTGATGGGGTCCTTGGCCAGCCAGCTCTCCACCTCCTGGCGCTGCCGGTACTCCGCCGGGTCGGCTATGGAGTGGCCACGGAAGCGGTAGGTCCTGGCCTCTAGGAAGAAGGGCTCCTTCTCTGTCCGGACGTGCTCCAGGGCCTCCAGGGTGGCCTCCCGCATCTTGAGGACGTCCATGCCGTCCACCCGCATGCCCCGTATCTTGTAGGCGCTCGCGAACTTGTAGATCTCCTCGTAGGCGGCAAAGGTGGCCCATACGGGTGCTCCCATGCCGTACAGGTTGTTCTCACACAGGAAGACCACCGGCAGGTTCCAGATGGCGCACAGGTTCATGGTCTCGTGGAACTCCCCCTCGTTCAGGGCGCCGTCGCCCAAGATGGCCAGCACCACCCGGTCCTCGCCCCGGTATTGGGCTGCCAGGGCCAGGCCGGCGGCCAGGGGCAGGTGGCCGCCCACTATGGCGTAACCACCCATGAAGTTCTTGGAGGCGTCGAACAGGTGCATGGAGCCTCCCTTGCCCTTGCTGCACCCGGTGGCCTTGCCAAAGAGCTCGGCCATGACACCCTTGGGGTCCATACCCCGGGCCAGGGCGTGGCCGTGGTCTCGGTAGTGGGTCACCACGTAGTCCTCGGCTCGCAGGGCCGAGATGGCCCCCACCGCTATGGCCTCCTCACCAATGTAAAGGTGCAGGAAGCCCCTGATTTTCCCCTGCATGTACTGTCGCGCGCACTCTTCTTCAAAGACGCGGATGAGGAGCATCTGGCGGTACAGCTCCAGTAGCTGTTTCTTGTCCAGCTTCTCGCGCAATTGCATATGGAGTACCTACCCTCTTCAGATGTGTATGGCTGCACCCTGTGCGGATAGGGCTGCCTCTTTTATCGCTTCAGACAGCGTTGGGTGGGAATGGACCTGCCATCCCAGCTCTAGAGTGGTCCCCTCAAGCAGCTTGGTCATGGAGATCTCCGCCAGAAGTTCTGTCACCTCTGGCCCTATGAGGTGTGCGCCCAGGATCTCCCCGTACCGTTCGTCCACCACCAGCTTGACGAAGCCCTCCCTCTCGCCCACGGCGGAAGCCTTGCCGTTGGCGGTGAAGGGGAACTTGCCCACCTTGACCTTCAGGCCCTGGTCCCTGGCCTGCTTCTCCGTGAGCCCAAAGCTGGTGACCTGGGGCTTGCAGTAGGTGGCCCGGGGCAGGTCAATGTACTCCAGAGGCCTGGTCTCGCGGCCTGCCAGGCCCTCCACCACCATGGTGGCCTGGGCAAAGGCCACGTGGGCCAGGGCCATCTTGCCCGTCACGTCGCCGATGGCGTACACCCCCGGCACGCCGGTGGACATGCTCTGGTCCACCTTGATGAAGCTGCGCTCCACGGGCACGCCCAAACGTTCCAGGCCCAGGTTCTGGCTGTTGCCCTGGATGCCTATGGCCACCAGCACCCGCTGGCACTCCAGTTGCTTGTCCCCGTCGGGAGTCTTGACACTAACCTTGGCCCCGCTGGGGGTCCTCTCCATGCCGGTTACCTGGGAGTTGGTGAGGACCTGTATCCCCTGGCGAGAGAGGGCCCTCTCCAACTCGCGGCTCACCTCCTCGTCCTCGTTGGGGAGAAGATGAGGGAGCATCTCCACGATGGTGACCTTGGCCCCGTAGGCGTTGTACACGTAGCCGAACTCAACCCCGATGGCGCCGCCGCCCACCACAACCACCGACTGGGGGAGGTCCCTCTGGACAATGGCCTCCCGGTAGGTCACCACCAACTGCCCATCCACGGGGAGGGGGGGTATGGACCTGGCGCGGGCCCCTGTGGCTATGATGACGTTCTTGGCCGTGAGCGTCCGGCCATCGGGGGAGACTTCCACGGTCCTGGCATCCCTCAGGGACGCCTCGCCTTTGATGTGGTCCACCTTGTACTTTCGGAAGAGGTACTCCACGCCTCGACGGTGGTGCTCCGCCACCTTCCGGCTGCGGTCAATGGCTACCCCGTAGTCAAAGCGGACATTGTCGTACTGTATTCCGAACTCTTCACCTCGCCTTGCCAGGGAGACCAGCTCAGCACACCGGATGATAGCCTTGCTGGGTATGCAGCCCCAGTTGAGACACACCCCGCCAGCGAACTCTCGCTCCACCACGGCCGTTCTCATCCCGAGCTGGCCTGCCCTGATGGCCGCCACGTAACCGCCCGGGCCGGCGCCTATAACTACTACATCGTACTCTTCGGCCATTTGCCTCCCTTGTTGTACTTATTGGGGAAGGATATCAGTAGGCAAGGCTTTTCATTATATAATCTGGGCCACGCCTTGTTCAAGTAAATGTACTGGTTCAGTACATATGAGACAGTCGGGCTATTTTAGGGACCAGTTCTGGGTGGTGCTTAGTAAGATACTGGGCTGGGGTGTTGTAGTCCAGGG
>DAOUBE010000106.1:0-5156 GCA_034432835.1 Dehalococcoidia bacterium
CCCTGGACTACAACACCCCAGCCCAGTATCTTACTAAGCACCACCCAGAACTGGTCCCTAAAATAGCCCGACTGTCTCATATGTACTGAACCAGTACATTCGGTTGCTCCAGGGTAACGCCAGTGGTAAAATCTCGCCGCAAGAACGGGTCACATGGAAAGGAGGCATAGTGCAGAGGTCAACGTGGGGTGCTATCTATAAAGAGCTGGGGGCCAGGCCCGTTATTAACGCCATGGGTCACGTGACATTGCTGGGTGGCTCCAGCCCTTCGCCCACGGTCAGGCAGGCCATGGAGCGGGCCAACGAGGCCTACATACCGCTGGCCGAGCTTCAGGAGAAGGCGGGCCAGGCCATCGCCGAGATGCTGCGGGTGGAGGCTGCCTACGTGACCTCTGGTGCCGCCTCGGCCCTGGTCCTGGCCGCCGCTGCCTGCATGGCCGGCGACGATGACGCCAAGATCCAGCAGCTCCCCGACACCACCGGAATGAAGAACGAGTTTCTCATTCAGAAGAAGCAGCGCTACTGGTACGATCGCTGTATCAGCATCGCCGGCGGCAAACCCGTCGAGGTGGGGGACGACAACGGCACCACGGAAGCCCAGTTCAAGGCGGCCATCGGCCCCAAGACGGCTGGCGTCTGGTTCTTCGCCCCCGGCGGCGAGCCGGGCACCCTGCCCTTCGAAAAGGTGCTCAGCATCGCCAAGGCCCACAAGCTGCCCGTGGTGGTGGATGCGGCCGGCCAGGTTTACCCACCCGACAACCTGAGCAAGTACGCTCGCATGGGCGCCGACCTGGTGGCCTACGGCGCCAAGTATATCCTGGCGCCTCACTCCACCGGCCTGCTGGTGGGTTCCAAGGAGATGGTGCGCAAGGCAGCCCTGCACAGCTTCGTCTCCTACGAGGCCCGGCGCGTCAGGTCCCTGGGCCGGGCCATGAAGATTGACCGGCAGGAGATTGTAGGTGCCGTTGCTGCCCTCAAAGAGTGGCTTACCATGAACCACGAAGACCGTATCGCCAAGCTGGACGCCCGCATCGACACCATATCCAGGGCGGTGAGCAAGGTCAAGGGCGTTAAGGTGACTCCCCAGCGCGACAGGGTCCCCTCCTACGGCATGCGCATCGATTGGGACCCGGCGCAGGTCAAGAAGAGCGCGGCCCAGGTGGTGGAGGAGTTGAAGCAGGGTGAGCCCCCTATTTGGGTGCGGCTGTCTGACCCCGGTATTCTGGTGGCTGTGGTCTGCTTGAACGAAGGCGAAGACGCCATTGTGGGCGAGAGGCTGGCCAAGGCGCTGAAGGGCTAGCGCACTCTCACCTCAGCCAGATATCCCCGGGCGATACGAAAGAAGAGAAGGGCGCACATGCTTCCGCGGCGGCGTGGCATGGCGCCCTTCTTTACCAATACTATGCAAGCTTGCCAACGGCAGGGTGCACCCGCACCCTTCTTTTTTGGCACCTAAGATGGTTTGTGTTAGGCCCACCCACGCGGCAGGGTTTACCCTGCATCCACTTACCGGCAACAAGAAGGGATGCGTTTGGTCCCACCCACCCGCCCTCGGGGCGTCCTGGGGAAGTTTCCCCCAGAAGAGGAGATTCTCCCTCTGCACTCCCCCTGGCCTCTCTACCAGGCCGTAGCAGGCCCACAACTCCCTCTGGTGCTCCACCATACTTCCAGAACCCCCTGAGGCAAACTATGGGCGCAGGGCGCACCCCGCCAGGGGGTGCCCTCCCGAAGGCTAGCCTTCCCCTGAGCCCCGTCTCAGCCTCCAGACCTCACCCATGTGTAACTTTTGTGTCACCTCAAGGATAGAAATAGTGAGCACCCCAAAGGGGTACGGAGTCGAGCAGTAGAGAATGGACTAGCAAGAAGCCCTTCTTCGATTAAAGCGAGGCGATATCAGCGGGTTAGAGGCATTGGTAAGCATCTAACAGCTCCGGGCGCTGAAAGCCGCCTCTTACCGTGCTGCCAGGGCTACTGCCAGTGTTCCGGCAGGATGGCCTCCTTGAACCCCAACTGGCGGGCAACCCAAACCTCGCTGAATAGGCCATCCTTGTAGCTGGAGTGCTCCGACTCGTGGACCTCCACCCTGGCCTTCATGCCCTCCACCAGGGGCTGGAGGCCCTTGCCATCCATCAGCCCGCCCGGTGACTCCGCCATGACCAGGGTGGTAGCCTTCACCAAGGGCGCGAACCAGCGCAGGTCAAAGTAGGACAGGGTGCGGTGCACCGCCTCCCGCTTCTTGGGGTTGAGCCTAAGGTAGTCGTTGACCTCCTCCAGGGGATAGGCCCCAGTCTGGGGCGCCAGGTCGGCGGTGGCATAGAACAAGCCAGGCGAACACACCACATGGGTCAGACCCGGCTTCAGCGCGGCGGTGATCAGCGCCAGGTCGTTGCCTATACCCACCACACGGCTCTTGTCCACCTCGGGGCGGCTAAGCAGGTACTCCAGACCCCGGCAGGAGTCGGCCACTATCCCACGGAAGACATATCCCCACGGGTCGTCTATGCCCTCGGTGAGCAGGCCGGGGAACATGGCGGAGAAAGGCTGGTCGGAGTTGCGCTGTCCCCGGGCGGCCAGGGAGAAGGTGACGAAGCGGCCACGCTTGGCGTTGGCCGAACCCTGGGGTATGGGCTCCAGGACACTGCCGTAGCGCGGCACGTAGTAGATGGCAGGGAAGGGCCCGTTGCCCTTGGGGATACTCAGGTAGGCAAAGAGCCTGTAGGGTCCTATGCTGGTCAGCCTCACACCGTACATGGTGGCGAACTCGGCGGAGCGGATGGGGATGGGGTCGGTCTCGGGGGCTGCCGGGAGTCGAGAAAGCTCCTCCAGGGTCTTAGACCAGTAGCTGTCGAAGTCCGAAGGCTTGTTGTTGCTCAACGCGGGCATAACTCTCCTCTATTCCTACGGCTTCAGGTGCTTGCGGAAGAACTCCTCCACGATGGCGTTATGCTTGTAGCTGCCGGCATCGTGGCCGTGGCCGTCGTAGGGGTACAGCTTCTTGTCCTTGCTCCCGATGGCGTTAAACACGGCGTACCCGGTCTCCGGCGGACAGACGTTGTCCTGCAAGCCTATATTCACGATGATGGGACAAGTAATCTTGTCGGCGAAGTTGATGCCGTCGAAGTAGGCCAGCGTCTCCTCCACGGCCTTGCGGCGTTCAGGGTAGAGGCGCAGGTAGTCGTTGATCTCCTGGTACGGGTAGGTGTGGGTCAGCTCGATGGCGTCGATGTAGCCGCACAGGTAAGGAGCGCCGGCCGCCGCGGCCACGATCTCCTTGCGCATGGCCGACGTGGTGATAGTGAGGCCACCCCCCTGGCTGCTGCCAGTAACCCCGATGCGCTCGGGGTCCACCTCCGGCCGGGAAAGCAGGTAGTCCACCCCCCGCCAGGCGTCCACGTAGAAACCCCTATAGGAGTAGGTGTTGCGGTCCACTATGTTGTGAATGAGCAGGCCCGGATAGCCTGGGTTGAACTGGCTCTTGCTACGCACCTTGCCTCTGGGCGCCACGGAAAGGCAGGCGTAGCCCCGGCGCGCCCACTCCTTGGGTATGGGTGGGTCGCTGATGTAGCCGGGCACCTGGAGTATGGCAGGCAGCCTGCCCCGCCGGTCCCTGGGCACGCAATACCAGGCGGCGATGCGCACATAGTCCAGGCTGTTGTAGAAGACCTGGTACACCTCCACGTCCTCGGAGGAGCGGAGGGGATCGGGCACGGTCTCAGGATTTAGGGGTATCTGGGCCGCCTGCTCTAGCACACCCCTCCAGAAGGCGTCGAAGTCGGCGGGTTTCTTCACCTTGGTCACATACTTGTCTGGTGCTCTTACCATGCTCCCTCCAGTTGCTGGGATGCCCCATTCTGGCAGATTTTCAATGCTAGCTCAACAGTCCAGACGTGTCACAACTGCCTCAGACGAGGGTCGAATCGGTCTCTCATCCAGTCGCCCAAGAAGTTGAAGGCCATGGCGGTGAGGAATATAGCCAGGCCTGGGAATATGGAGACCCACCAGGAGGTAAGAAGGTAGGGCTGGCCCTCCGCCACGATCTTACCCCAGGTGGGGGTGGAGCCCGGGACGCCCACGCCCAGGAAGCTCAGGCCAGACTCGGCGATGATGAGGCTTCCGGTGCGAAGGGTGGTGACGACAATGAGGATGTGCCCCACCTGAGGGAGGATGTGCCGCAGCACGATGCGCCAGGGCGAGGCCCCGGCCACCTTGGCCAGGTACACGTAATCCCGGGTCTTCAGGGACAGCACCTCGCCCCGAATGTTCCGCGCCCCGGCGGACCAGGAGCTCAGGGCCAGCAGCCAGGTCACCGTGGTTAAGCTGGGGCCGATGACCACGGCCACCACAAAGGCTATCAAAAGGAAAGGCAAGGCCAGCCAAAGGTCCACCAAACGCATGATAACCTCGTCCATCAAGCCCCCAACGTACCCAGCCACCAGCCCCATGGCACTACCCACCAGCAGGCCCACGGCCAGGGCTATGGAGGCCACCATAAGGGAGATCCGGGAGCCATAGATGATGCGACTCAGCACGTCCCGTCCCAACTGGTCTGTACCCAGGAGATGCTTTGCGCTTCCTTGGGCGTACCAGGCCGGGGGCCTGTTGCGGTTGAGCAGGCTCTGGTCGTTGGGGTCGTAAGGGGCAACAAAGGGCGCAAAGACGGCAGATACGGCCAGCAGGACAATAACCAGGCTGGGGATGACTGGCCACCGGCGTAGGAATTCCAGCGCACGGACAGGCCAGGCCACAACACCTCTAGGCCGTCTCAGCACCTGTGATACTGTCGCCATAGCCCTCCTAGGTGTAGCGGATCCGAGGGTCCACGTAGGCGTAGGCCAGGTCCGCCACGAAGTTCATCAATACGTAGGCCGCCCCAAAGAGCAGGACCACCGCGCTCAAGACCGGGAAATCGTTGTCCAGGGTGGCCGTCACCGCCAGACGACCAAGGCCGGGCCAGGCGAAGACCGTCTCGGCAAAAACCGCCCCAGTTATGAAGGAGGCCAGTAAAAGGGCGGAGACGGTCAGCGGCTGGATAAGGGCGTTGCGGAAGGCGTGCTTCCAGACCACCACCCATGACCCCACCCCCTTAGCCCGGGCCATCTTTATGTACTCCGAGTCCAGCACCTCCAGCATAGAGGACCTGGTGAGACGCAGGTAGG
>DAOUBE010000107.1:0-10300 GCA_034432835.1 Dehalococcoidia bacterium
CCTGGACTACAACACCCCAGCCCAGTATCTTACTAAGCACCACCCAGAACTGGTCCCTAAAATAGCCCGACTGTCTCATATGTACTGAACCAGTACAAGGCGTTGCCTTCCTCTTTGCTGCCGTGGCATAATGCCTGTGCTTAGCACTTATCCGTTGTGGCGCCGCTCTCTTTGCGGGTTACCAGTTAGCGCGGCTTAAGGCACGGGTGCGGCCGCATTTCCCGAATCTAAGAGCCTCGGAGGCCTGTCAGCGAGATGAAGATACAGGGAAAGTACGTCTTCAACGCCCCCAGAGAGAAGGTGTGGGAGGTCCTGCTGGACCACACCAAGCTGGCCAGTTGCATCCCCGGGTGCAAGAAATTGGATCCCATCGGCCAGGACCAGTACGAAGCGGAGCTGGAGATGGGGGTGGCGTCCATCAAGGGCTCCTACCGCGGCAAGGTGAGCATAGTGGATAAGCAGCCGCCCCAGTTTTACAAGCTGCTGGTGGAAGGCACTGGGGGCCAGAGCTTTGTCAAAGGGGAGGGCCGCCTGAACCTGACCGAGGACGGGCAGAAGACGGTGGTGCTGGTGGAGGGAGAGGCTGAGCTGGGGGGTACCATAGCCCGGGTGGGGCAGCGCCTGGTGGGCGGCGCGGCCAAGCTTGTCATGGACCGGTTCTTCAAGTGCATGCAGAGACACGTGAAGTAGGGAAAGGCTTTAGGTAGAGGAGGGAGTAGCCCGGGCGGGCTTCTCCAGAAGCAGGAAGTACTCTACAGACTCCTTGGCCTCCCACAGGGGTACCAGGCCCTGGAGCTGGCAAAGCCTCTGCAGCTCTTCCGGACGGCGAAAGGCACCCCGGTTGCCACACAAGCGTTCCATCGTGGCTATCAGCCTGACTACTAGCTTGCCGGCGTCAAAATCGTGGATGAATAGCCTGCCTGAAGGGGCCAAGACGCGGGCTACCTCTTTCAGGACCTCCTCCTGATTCAAGAAGTGATGGAAGGCGTCCACGCACAGGATGGTGTGGAAGGAGGCGTCGGGGAAGGGGACGAAGGCGGCGGAAGCCTGGACTACGTGCAGGCCAGGCTTCTTTGTGGCCTGGAGCAGCATGCCCCGGGAGCTGTCCAGGACCACCGTCTGGGCCACCCGTGGCTGAAAGCCCACGGCCACCCTCCCCGTACCGCCTCCCAGGTCCAGGACCCGGCCCTGGGGGAGCGGAGCAGCCCTTTCCAGGATGCGCTGGACCAGGCGGTGGGTCCGCTCTTGGCCATGAAAGCGGTCATAGAAGGGGGCTATCAGGCCGAAAAAGTCCATACACGGCAATTATAGCAGGCACCATCCCGGCGGGCCTGGAGGTACGCCCAGCCTAGCCCACCACCCGGTCTAGGCAGGTGGTGGGCTAGGGGTACAAGCCGTCGGTGTAGGGCGGGTCGGAGGCTACCCTGCCCTGGCTGTTGATAAACCAGCCGTAGTGGCCGGGGCGGCTGTTGGTGGCGGTGGTGTTCTTGCTGGTATCGGCGGAGGCGACCACACTGGCGCTCTTGAAGTAGCCTTCGGCGGCCAGGGTGCCGATGTCGATAAAGGTGTTGCAGGGCGGCGTGGTGTTGGGGGTGTCCTGAAGGCAGCCCGTGCCCGTGCCCCCGGCCAGGATGGGCCAGAAGTCGCCGGAGCGTTTAGAGGTGTCGGTGCGCCAGCTATCCACGGCCATCTCCAGCTCCAGGCGGTCGTTGTTCCAGGCGTCTTCGGTGCCGCGGCGGAGGAAACCCAGCATGTGGGGCACAGCCATAGAGCTGAGGATGGCCAGCACAGCCAGGGCGATAAGCAGTTCGATGAGGGTGTAGCCCTTGGGCCGGTTGTTCCTGATGGCAGTTGGCATATTGTTCAATCTCTATGAGATGTGGTTCCAAATATCATAGGAGGAAAGGCCCCCGTCCGAGCAGAGGGGAACCCGGACTGGGGGCCTAGGGGATCATTCAAGCTGTCTAGCAGCCTGGTTACACTACGGGTATATCCCGTCCTGGAAACCGCGGCCGTTGGCCGTAGTGTCGCAAGCACCGGTACCGACGGTGGTTATGCAGGACTCGACCACGCCCTGGTCCGTGAGGAACCAGCCGTAGCTGCCGGAGGGGTTGTTGGTGGCGGTGGTGTTCTGTGTGGTATCGGCAGACTTGACGGCGTCGGAGCCCTTCAGGTAGTTATCCGCTGCCAGGGCGCCTATGTCGATATAGGTGTTGCAGGTACCAGGGACCACGTTGGGGGTGTTCTGAAGACAGGAAGCATCGCCGTCCAGGATAGGCCAGGGGTTACCAGAGCGGGCACCCACATCGCTGCGCCAGGCATCCACGGCGGTCTGGAGAACCTGGCGGTCGGTGCTCCAGGCGCGCTCCTTACCTCGGGACAGGAAGCCTGTGACGTTGGGGATGACCACGGCCGCCAGGATGCCCAGCACGGCCAGTACGATGAGCAACTCAATCAGGGTAAAACCCTTTTGCCTCTTGATCAGCTTCTTCACCACTTTTTTAGTTTCCTCCTTAAAGCTCTTGGTCCGGGCTCTTGTCATCGGTAGCGGGCCCCGGTTGGTGAGGCCCGCCTGCTGCTTGTCCCTTGGGGTGTTCTGCCTGACCCTTCGGGGGTGGGTTGCCAGTAATTAATAGGTAGCAACGTCCATGGTGCTCTCTGGTCCTCTCTGTTTCCCTCCTTACTCTGTATCCGTGCCGAATCACCTTGGGCTGGGGTTGGCGTCGGCCCTTGGTTGAGGGGCTTGCATTGGGCCGTGCTGTGGTTCAAGAAAACACTTATCACCGGCGATGCATAAAAGTCAATATATTTTAGTAAAAGTGGTACTAATGTAATATTTATATATCTCTGGCTATGGCAGAAAATACAGCAATGGACTCCAAGGGGTGGCCATAGGTACCAATGGTCTAGTACCAAAGTGCCTTGACCCTGGTTGGGCCAGCTTTGAGAATGAGGTTAGTGGCATACATCTACAAATTCCTCTCCACTACTCTCCAAAACCAAGGACCGCTGTGAGGACCCTGCACTAGTTATGGCCAACGAGACTGGATTTTCCATGGATACCGATCGCCAGATCGGCCAGATGCTCCTAGAGGGCGGTTTCATCAGCCGGGAGCAACTGGAAGATGCCCTAGAGACAGCCCGCCGGGAGAGCAAGAACCTGCGCCTGGTGCTGCTGGAGAAGCAGTACATCAGCCCGGAGACCTACTCCACCTTCCTCAGCATCAAGACCCGTGTACCCATCGTAGACCTGAAGCAGGTCACCATAGAGGCCGATGCCCTGAAGCTGTTGCCCGAGGAGCTGGCCAAGCAGTACAAGGCCATACCCCTGGCCCTGGAGGGCGATTCCCTCAGGGTGGCTATGGAGAACCCCCATGACGTGGGCGCCATCAACGCCCTTCAGGCTGCCACCGGTAGAAGGATAAAACCCAGGCTCCCCGTTAACGGAACGGTGGACGAGGCCATCCGGCAGTACTACGGGGCGGCACCTCAGATGTCCAACGACCTCCGCAATCTTCTGGGGGACTCCCTGGCCTCGGGCCTTTCCGCCCTGAACCTGGGGGCCCAGGGCGTGCAGGAAAGCAGGGCCGCCTCGACGGCCCACAGCCCGGAGCTGGCCAACACCCCCATCGTCAAGGCCCTGGACATGATCATCGCCCAGGCCGTCAAGGATAGGGCGTCGGACATACACATAGAGCCCACGGACAAGGCCGTCCGGGTGCGGTTCAGGATAGATGGCATTCTCCACGACGTCACCCAACTGCCTAAGGGCGTCCACACGGCCATTGTGAGCCGCCTGAAGATCCTGGGTGGCATGGACATCGCCGAGCGGCGCAGGCCCCAGGACGGGCACTTTACCCTTACGGTGAACGGTAGCGAGATTGACTTTCGCGTAGCCTCCATGGACAGCGCCTACGGTGAGCTGGTGGTCATCAGGGTGCTGAACCGTAGCGCCACCCTCATGTCCCTCACGGACCTGGGCTTCCATCCCGAGGTGTTGCGGGACTACCAGAAGCTGCTGAACTCGCCCTACGGGATGGTGCTGGTGAGCGGCCCCACAGGCTCTGGTAAGACTACCACTCTATATGCATCCATTGCCCAGTTGGACGCCGTCAGCCACAACATAATGAGCATTGAGGACCCCATCGAGTACCGGTTCCAGAATATAAACCAGACCCAGGTGAACCCCCAGGCAGGCATCACCTTCGCCAGCGGCCTTCGGGGCATCATGAGACTGGACCCGGATATTATCCTGGTGGGTGAGATACGCGACCAGGAGACCGCCAGGGTGGCCGTACAGGCGGCCCTCACCGGACACCTGGTGCTCTCCTCCATCCACGCCAACGACTCCGCCGCGGCGGTCATACGCCTCACCGACCTGGGCGTGGAGCGCTTCCTGGTCTCCTCGGCGGTCATAGGCTCCGTGGCCCAGCGCCTGGTGCGCCGCATATGCAAGTACTGCAAGACCCTGGCCCCCGGAGCTCCCCATGAGGTGGCCGCCTACGAGCAGGAGATGGGGGAGCATAAGACCGAGTTCTATGTGGGCCGCGGTTGCAACATGTGCTCCCAGACCGGGTACAGCGGCCGTGTCGCGGTCAACGAGGTAATGGTGCTAAGCCCGGCCATCCAGGCCCTTATCTCCAAGGACGCCCCCTCGGACGAGATACGCAAGGCGGCCATCCGGGCGGGCATGATGACCATGCGGCGGGCCGGCATGCTCAAGGTGAAGGACGGCATCACCACGGTCAGCGAGGTCCTGCGCAACGTCTTCACTATGGACCTGGAGCTTTAGGGTGGAGTGGGGGAGAGGGTATCTGGTCAGGAGCTAGCAGTTTAGATGCTGTTCAAGTATGTGGGATACGATCGGGCGGGGCAGCGCCAGACAGGGGTCATAGAGACCGAGTCCCGGCAGGCTGCCGAGGACCTGCTGCTGCGCTCCAACATCGTGGTGACCAAGATCAACCGGGTGTTCCGGCTGCCTCCCCTTCACCAGCTTTTGCCCCTCCTGTTCGGTGTGAGCGAAAAGCAGATGATAGCCTTCACCCGCCAGTTCATCACCATGCTGGAGGCGGGGATTAGCATTCTGCGTGCCCTGGAGGTCCTGCGCAGCCAGATATCCCACCCCCTGCTCAAGGACACCATCACGGAGATGATCCAGTTCCTTAGGACCGGAGGGCTCTTCTCCCAGGCGGTGGAGCGGCACCGCAAGATCTTCCCGCCCATATATGCCAGGCTGGCCAGGATCGGCGAGCAGACCGGTGACCTGGCAGGCTCTCTGAAGCGGGCGGCGGACTACCTGGAGGAGCGGGCCAACACCCGTAAGAAGGTGAAGAGCAGCCTGACCTACCCCGCCATGGTGGCCCTGGTATCGGGGGGCTCCGTGTACATCCTGCTCACCTTCTCCATCCCCCTGCTGGGGAACCTCTTCGCCGAATTCAGGGCGGACCTGCCCATCTACACTCGCCTGGTCATCGCCCTGGGCAAGTTCGTGCAGGCCAAGGGCGGATTGCTCTTCCTTATGGCCATACTGGCGGCGGCGGGCATATTCTTTGCCCGCAGGACGGAGAAGGGGGCGTACTACTTCGACTACATCATGCTGAGGGTTCCCATCATCGGGCCCCTGGTGCGAAAGAACGACCTGGCCAGAATCTGCGATACGCTGTACCAGCTCCTGGCCGCCGGCATCACCCTGGTGGACGCCATGGAGCTGACCAAGAACAGCCTGGAGAACAAGGTAGTGAGGAAAAACCTGGAGATTATCCAGTCGGACATCATCGCCGGCCACAGCCTGTCCCACTCCATGGGCCAGTTGCCCCTCTTCCCCACCCTGGTATCAGAGAGCGTGAAAGTGGCTGAGGAGAGCGGCAACCTTACTGGGCAGTTCAAGACCCTGGCCTATATCTACCGTGAGGAGTTCAACTCCGGAATGTCCCGCATAGTGGGGATGATGGAGCCGGCCCTGATCCTGGGTGTGGGAAGCATAGTCGCCTTCCTGGGCATGACGGTTATCACCACGGTTTACTCAATTCTTCCGGCGATAGGAACGGGGGGATGATAGGCGCTATAAGCCTCATAGCAAAGCTGAAAGAGCGTAGGAGGACTCCGGTTATACCCAGCCTGAACCTGCTGCCTGAGGAGTACCAGGGGCACAGGTTCCTGAAGAAGAACGCCCGTTACCTGTTCTTCCTGGCCGCGGAGGTCCTGCTGATAGCTTTCCTTTTCCAGAGCCGGGGCCAAGCCACCAGCGAGGGCCTGTCCCTCATCCGGTCTCGCTACCTCTCCTCGGGGGAGGCGGTGACTACGGAGACGGCCCTGCTCCAGACACAGCTATCTCAGCTCACCCGGGAGAACCAGAGCATCACCCGCGCCCGCAAGGACATAGCCACACTGCGCAAGCCCTGGCCCGATGTGCTGACGGCATTAGTACAGGCCTCTCCCCAGGGTCTGAGGATTCACTCCATCACCCAAGCAAAGGATGTCCTGGCGGTGGCTGGTACCGCCGAGAGCACCGAGAAGGCCCTGGAGTTCCGCCGAAACCTTCTGGATAGCCCCTACATCCAGGAGGTACCCATACGGACCCTGACCCGGGGGGTGGGTGGGCAGGTTTCCTTCAAGATGGACGTTGTCCTGGGGAACAAGGAGAGCAAGTGAAGCTAAGAATTAACGTCAAGTCCACCACGGTGATGAAGGGACTGGCGGAGTTGGTGCTGGGAGGCATCATCCTGCTGTCCTTTCTGAGCCTGGTGCCCAACTTTATGGACGCCAAAGAGGAGGACGGGTCCACGGACCCGGCCTATCTCACTGCAGAGATAGAGAAGGCCCAAGAACGGATTGCCGAGTCCGATTTCCCCACGGCCAAGGAAGCTGAGGACACCGTGGACCTCATCATCCAGTGGAGCAAGGACTTCAATATCCAGATATGGAGCGTGAGCAAGGTCGAAGGGAAAGAGGGCCTGGTGGCGGGCAGGTACCCAGCGATACAGCATGCCATAGACATGCGTGGGACCCCCGATGACACCATCCGGTTTATTGAGTGGTTGAACAACGGCCCCCTGGACACGGCGGTGATAGACAACGTGGACATAAGAGCGGAGGAGACCCTATGGTTCTCGCGAATCCAATTAAAGGTTTACACCAAGGCCTAGCATCCCTGGCCCGCGGACTACCCTTCCTCTCGCTCAACGCCTCTCGGCTGTGCACCCTGAGCTTGGAGGGGAGCAACGTCCGCGTGGTGATATCCCAGGGCCGGAATATTCTTTCCTGGATGAGCATGAGCTTCAACCCCAGGCTGGTGCAGGACGGGTGGGTGCAGGACCCTCCCCGCCTGGCCGAGGTTATCTCCAACGCTTTGTCCAAGCTGGGTGGGTACAAAGGCAAGGTGGTGGCGGCCTTTTCCGGCTCCCGCAGCGTTTCCAGGGTCATCAGCGTGCCCAAAGCCCGGGACATCAAGCCCGACGAGGTAGTGCCACGGGAGGCCCGTAGGCTGATGGGTGTGGTGGTAGAGAACGCCTACCTGTTTTGGTGCCGGCTGGAACCTCTGGAGAAAGAGGAACGTTACTTTGTGCTGGCCACTCCCAAGACGGGCCTGAAGGCCTTCCTGGAGACCCTGCGCCTGAGCGGCCTGCGGCCCAGCTACATAGACCTGCGGGCCCTGGCCCTGGCCCGGGCCATAGGCGAGGAGTCGGCCATCATAGCCAACGTAGAGGTGGACTTCCTGGACGTGGTGGTGGTGAAGGACTACATACCTACGGTGATAAGCAACATCCCCCTGGAGGGCAACAGCAACAACCCCCGGGAGGTGGTATCGGCCATATCGGCTGAGCTGCAGCAGTGCATCTCCTATCACAACGACCGCAGCCGGCCTAATCTGCTGGGCCCCGATGTACCTGTTTACCTTGGAGGAGGGCACCCCAGGCTGGAGGACGGGCTGGTGCAGGGCCTTAGGGACGTCATCGCCCGGCCCATCGCCGTGCCCACGCCCCTGGTGGAGCGGCCCGACGACTTTCCAGTCCAGGAGTTCCTAGTCAACGCGGGGCTGATACTGCAGGCCGCCTGACCGGCCCCAATAAATGGCTGAGAGTAAAGCCGCCACCCTCAGCTTGTTAGGGGTGGCGGCTTTGTTGCTCTATGAACATGGCCCGGGCCATCTCTCTCCATGGTCGGTGGTGGCAGAAGCTCACCCACCGCCCACGGGCCTGACTATCTCCAGGGAGTCTCCGCTCTTGAGGACTATCCTGGGGAAATCCTCCTTCCGGAGCACCTCCCCATTGTACGCCACGGCTATGAAGCGCGAGTCTATCCCCATGCTTTTGAGAAACCCCTCGATGGTAGTGGGGGCGGCCAACTCCCGAGGCTTGCCGTTGACCGTTAGCTGAACACCTTGCTTCACGCTCATGTGGTCACCTTCCCGTCCAGTAACGTGTTATAGCGGCCCACAGCTCTTGGGCGGCCCGGCGGGGGTCTTGGGAGCCCAGTATGGCGCCCACCACGGCCACCCCTGAGGCGCCTGCCTTCATCACCTGGTAGGCATTCTGCTGGTTGACGCCACCAATGGCCAGCACGGGCAGCTTCACCCTTTCCACCACTCGGGCCACCAGCCCCACGCCGGCGGCGCTCTCCCCTGGATGGGAGCGGCTGGGGAATATGGTGCCCAGAACCAGGAAGTCGGCGCCCTGGTCCTGGGCCCTCAGGGCGCCCTCGGGGGTGTGTACCGAGCGCCCAATGAGCATCTCCTCTCCCGCCAGCCGCCTGGCCTCGGTGACGGGCAACGCCTCCTCACCGAGCTGTATGCCCTGGGCGCCAGCGGCCAGGGCCACGTCCACCCTCTCGTTGACCACCAGAACGGCCTGCTGGCCCATGGCTTGCTTAAGCTCCTTGGCCAGAGCCAGAAGCCTGCCGCCTGGGAGGTCCTTCTCCCTGAGCTGCACCATGTTCACCCCGCCCTGGACAGCCTGGGCCACCCTCTCCACCAGGGAGGCCTCTCCGCAAAGGTGCCTATCGGTCACCAGGCAGAGGCAGGGCAGTGGCACCTTGGGCATGTCTATGCCTCACCCCAGGGCACAGGGAGGCCTGCTAAACTGGCCCTGTCCATTCCGTAGCCGCCCCAGGGGCCGCCCACACTCTCGCATCCTTGCATGGTGTGCACACGGGTACGACGTTCGGCGCTGGCAGGGCCCGCCAGGCTTACCCCTGGCGCCGGGCCATCTCCGGCACGCCCTCGGTGGGGCTGCTGGGCGAGGCGTAGGCCTTCTTGGGTATCCGGCCCGCTAGGAAGGCCTTGCGGCCTGCCTGCACCCCTAGCTTGAAGGCCTCGGCCATAAGGACGGGGTCCTTAGCCTGGGCGATGGCGGTGTTCACTAGGACGGCGCTGGCGCCCATCTCCATGGCCTGGGAGGCATCAGAGGGGACGCCCAGCCCCGCGTCCACCACCACGGGCACCTTGGCCTGCTCGATGATGATGCGTATCTCCTCGGCGGTGTGGATGCCCTGGCCGGAGCCGATGGCCGAACCCAGGGGCATGACGGTGGCGCAGCCCGCCTCCTCCAGCCTCTTGGCCAGGACGGGGTCGGCATGGATGTAGGGCAGCACCACGAAGCCTTCTTTGATGAGCTGCTTGGCCGCCTCCAGGGTGCCTATGGGGTCGGGCAGGAGGTATTTGGGGTCGGGGATGACCTCCAACTTGACCCAGTTGGAGCCGGTGACCTCGCGGCCCAGCCGGGCGATGAACAGGGCCTCCTCCACCGTGCGGCAGCCGGCGGTGTTGGGGAGGATGGAGTACCTGGTCCAGTCGATGTAGTCCAGGATGGTCTTCTGGTTGGGGTTGTCCAGGTCCAGGCGCCGGATGGCTACGGTAACCATCTCAGCGCCGGAGGCCTCTAGGGCTGCTATCATCTCGTCGTTGCTGCGCCACTTGCCCGTGCCGGCGATGAGGCGTGACTGGAAGGTCTTCCCAGCGATAACCAGGGGGTCGTCCATGGCTCCGTGTCTCCTTTCCTAAAAAAGAAGCCGCCAGGTAAGCCCTGGCGGCAAAACCTACGATTTCGCGTCAATTCCCTGCGCCGGCATTACCCGGATCAGGTTCCGACGGTCGCCCCAGCGTTCGAGGCCTCTCAGCCTGGCTTACCCAAGCTCCCGTTTTGGCTATGCAGTTGTCAGCCCTGCATCCCTTAGACTAGCACGGGGCTCCGCAAAAGTCAACGGAATGTACTGGTTCAGTACATATGAGACAGTCGGGCTATTTTAGGGACCAGTTCTGGGTGGTGCTTAGTAAGATACTGGGCTGGGGTGTTGTAGTCCAGGG
>DAOUBE010000108.1:0-2895 GCA_034432835.1 Dehalococcoidia bacterium
GGGCCACCTCCTTTCTGGTCTATTCTCACCCAGAAGTGTGGCCCCTTCTGCTTCTACTTTTCCACGCCTACTGTCTCATATCTATCTGAACTTTTTCACTCACCCCGGCCGCAGGGTAGTGAGGGAAAACCCAGGGGGCCTTTGGGCCCATGGCATACCAGGAAGCTCTGGGCCACACCAAACCCCTATTCTCTATTCCATCCCAAAGACTTATACTGGATTCGCATTAGCCGCGCGGCACAACCTATCCCAGGAGGATAAAGTGTATTTCGATAAAGTTCTGGTGCCTCTCGACGGTTCAGAGCTGGCCGAAGCCGTGCTCCCTTACGCCATGGATATAGCTCAGCACCACAACTCGGTCCTCATACTGATCCAGGTGGTGCCTCTGCCCAGTCAGGTGATCGGCTACGTGGGCACGGCGGACCTGGCTCCCGCCCCTCCCCCCGACCTGTCGGCCGTCGAGGAGAGTCTCCAGGCGGAGGTGCGCCAGGCGGAGGGGTACCTGAGTCGCAAGGCCGCGGAGCTGATGCAGAAAGGGGTCAACACCCAGTGGGTTGTGGTCCGCGGCAGGCCCGGCGAGGGCATTGTCCAGTCGGCCAAGGAGCAGAACGTTGGCCTCATCGCCATATCCACCCACGGGCGCAGCGGCCTGGGCCGGATGATCTTTGGGAGCGTGGCGGATCACGTGCTGCGCAACTCTGGCCTGCCGGTCCTGGTCATTAAACCCGATATGAAGGGCGAGGGGGAGGGGTAGGGCTTCCCCGGCAGGGTGCACCCTTCTCTTTGGGCACCCAAGATAGGGTGTGTTTGACCACCCACCTGACAGGGCACGCCCTGGCAGGGTGCACCCACTGTTCACTATCCCTTGTCACATAACTTAGTGACCACCTCAGGGAAGTGTGGGTCAAGGGCGAGCCCTTGGGGATTATCCCCTGTTACCCCTAGCAGAGGGGGCATCCCCCTCTCACTCCCCCTGGCCTCACCCCCTGGGCCCCAGGGCAAGCTCTGGGCCCGCGCCTGGTTTTCCTTAGCCACCATCCCCCCAGGAGCACAGTGGCCAAACTATGGGTGTAGGGTGCACCCTACAGCAGGGCGAGGGTCAGAGGGTGTGCCCCTTGCCACGGGGATTAGAGGGGGTCGTTCAGTCCCCTACTCTGTGGAAAGCTCCCTTGTGGTGCCCCCACACCCAGGCCATCCCTGCCTGGGGGTAGAGGGGAAACCCCACAGAGTATCGAGCGTTCCCAGCGTAGGGTAAAGCCTCTGGTCCCTTGCAGCACCCAAGGCGGGTTGTGACTGGTCCCATCCGCCCTTGGGGCGTCGGAGGGGATGTTTGACCAGGACCCCCCTATCCCTGGGGCGCGCCGGGTGCCAGTACACCTTGGTAGGGAGGGTGGGTCAGGCCCGAAGCTTGGCCCCCTGGCGTATCTGGCCCATGACCTGCTGGACGGCGAATCGCAGCAGGTCGTCGGAGGTCAGTCCCACGTAGCGGGCGCCCCGGTTGATGAACGACAGAATCTTGTCCATGCGGCTGACCCCGTAGCCCCCCACGCCTGCGGCCTTCCCCGCCTTCACCGTGGCGTCTATTATGCGGTGGATGGCGTCCTCCACCACCTTCTGGTCTGGAAGCCCCAGGGACTGGGCCAGGTCGTTGGAGCCTATGTTGACCACGTCCACACCGGGCACCGAGGCTATCTCTTCGATGTTCTCCAGCCCCTCCCTGGACTCCACCAGGGCGATGACCATGGTCTCGCGGTTCCAGTGCTCGTAGAACTGGCGGGCGGTGAGGCCCCGGGTGCCGAACTGGGAGGTCCTGCCCCCGGTGTAGGAGCTGCGCTCCCCCTCGGGGAAGTACTTGGTCGCCCTGACTGCGGCCTCGGCCTCTGCCCTGGTGGAAACGTGGGGCACCATGATGCCCATGACGCCGCGGTCGAGGAAGCGGAGGATGGTAGAGGGGCTGTTCTCAGGGACTCGGGCGATGGGGGTCATATCGAACAGCTCCGCTGCCCGTACCATGTTCTCCACCTCCGAATAGCCCATGGAGCCGTGCTCGCAGTCTATGAAAACGTAGTCGAAACCCAGGGCGCCCATCAGCTCCACCAGGTATGGAGAGGGATGGGTGATGGCACACCCTATCACCAGCTCGCCCGCCTTCAGCTTGGCCTTGGTCTTGTTGGTGCGCATGGCGCTCCCTTCTCGGTAGGATGAGCTACAGTACCGCCAGGGACTGTGGACTAACCAGGGATCGGTGCAAGCACCTTGGATGTGACCGGGGTAAGGAGGATGGAGAGCCAGACAAGCCTATAAGCCGGGTTCTGTACTCCGAAGTGGCGGCCCGAAGGCCGGCCTCTCCGGAGCGGTGGCCATCCCTCTAGGCCGTCCGCCAGAGGCGGACCCCCAGCCCATAGGACTGAGGCGATGTTACCATCGGGCTCATGCGGCCAACCCGGGGACGGGCCGGGCACCCATTGTCCCCCTATTTGGCCTTGCTCCAGATGGGGTTTGCCTGCCACCCTGGTCGCCCAGGGCGCGGTGAGCTCTTACCTCGCCATTTCACCCTTACCTGAGCCCCAGGGAACCAGCCTGACGGCTGTGTACCTTGGGGCCGTGGGCGGTGTGATTTCTGTGGCACTTTCCGTCCCAGGCAGCTTTCGCCGCCAGGGCCTGGGAATTACCCAGCATCCTGCCCGGAGGAGCCCGGACTTTCCTCCCAGGTGGTTTTTACCCACCTGGGCGGCCACCCGGCCTGCCTGACCCTCCACGGCCAATGTAGCATAGCGGCCCAACAAGGTCAAGGACATGTACTGGTTCAGTACATATGAGACAGTCGGGCTATTTTAGGGACCAGTTCTGGGTGGTGCTTAGTAAGATACTGGGCTGGGGTGTTGTAGTCCAGGG